>DAONEN010000028.1:0-25965 GCA_035403105.1 Candidatus Egerieousia sp.
AGGCTACCCTTAAAAGATAGCCCCTCGTTTACTAATGTTCCGTTTTTAATAAGAATTTTCAAAAATCTATGTGTTAAAAAATTATCGGTCGACTATAATCAAAGCATCTCAATTTGCATTTGCTCTTACCTTTCTCTTACCTTTCTGAATTTAAGCTTAATAACTCCCCAAAACGCTTCTCCAAAAATACCCGAACTCATCTTGGATGTACCCTCTTTTCTATCAACAAATATAATTGGAACCTCTGCTATCTTAAATCCAAGTTTGCTGGCGGTATATTTCATCTCTATCTGGAACCCGTAGCCGTGCATCTTAACCCTATCAAAATCAATGGTTTCCAACACTTTCTTACTATAGCATACAAAGCCCGCAGTACAATCAAAAACATGAATGTGCAACATCCTTCTTACATAAGTGGATGCAAAATAAGACATTACAACCCTCCCGATAGGCCAGTTGATTACGCTTACACCGTTGCAATAGCGAGAGCCGATTGACATATCTGCACCGTTTCTGCACGCATTGTAAAGTTTTGGAAGGTCATCCGGGTTATGGGAAAAGTCTGCATCCATCTCAATCATATATTGATAGTTATGCTCTATTCCCCACTTAAACGCTGTGATATAGGCTGTTCCAAGCCCCAGCTTACCTTTCCTCTCAATTAAAAATAATCTGTCGGGAAACTCCTGCTGAAGTTTTTTTATGATGTTTGCCGTTCCGTCCGGTGAATTGTCATCAACTGCAAGAATGTGGAATCCACCGGGTAACGCAAATATTACCCTGGTAATTTTTTCTATGTTTTCCTTCTCGTTGTAGGTTGGAATTATGACTAATTTCTCCGGCATGGCAACCACGTTTAACGGATGCCAAAGGTAATATATTTTGACTCAGTTGCAAAATGGTACGGCCCGGCACAAAGCGGCGCAAAATAATGCGTGGGCTTGTGGGTGGATCTATTGCAACAGTTTTAACTGAATGCGGCCGCGCTGCAAATCTACCCCAATGACGCGGACCTTTACATTCTGGTGGAGCTTAAGGACTTCCGTTGGAGATTTGATGAAGTGGTCCGCCATATTGGAGATATGAATAAGACCATTTTGTTTGATGCCTATGTCCACAAATGCTCCAAAGTTTGTAATATTTGTGACTATTCCCGGCAGTTCCATATCCTCCTTAACATCCTCTATGGTAGATATTTCCATAGAAAATTCAAACTCTTTTGCAGATTCTCTGGGATCACGTCCGGGTTTTAAAAGTTCCTGAATAATATCTTTAAGAGTTGGAATACCTACTGCATCGTTCACGTATTTGTTTATGTCAATAGCATTTACCTTGGCAGGATTGGAAATCAGTTCCTGCAAAGGAACACTCATATCACTGGCCATCTGTGCAACAAGCGCATATCTTTCTGGGTGTACTGCCGTGTTATCCAATTCATTAGACGCTCCTGGGATACGCAAAAATCCTGCCGCCTGCTCAAAAACTTTAGCACCAAGACGCTTAACTTTAAGAAGCTGCTGTCGGGAGCTAAAAGGGCCATTCTCATTTCTGTAATCCACTATATTCTTGGCAATTGCAGGGCCCACTCCGGAGACGTAAGAGAGCAAATGTTTGCTGGCAGTGTTAAGATTTACACCAACACTGTTTACACAACTCTCCACCACATTATCTAGCTTCTCCTTTAAAAGAGTCTGGTCCACATCATGCTGATACTGACCTATTCCCAAAGATTTTGGATCTAACTTTACAAGTTCTGCAAGAGGGTCCATAAGCCGCCTCCCTATAGATACTGCACCTCTCACGGTAACATCGTACTCAGGGAATTCCTCCCGGGCAGTAGCTGAAGCAGAATAAATTGAAGCGCCGTCCTCGCTAACAGAGAAGACCTTGACAGGGTGAGAAAAACTCAACCGCTTAATGAAAGTCTCCGTTTCACGCGCCGCTGTTCCATTGCCGATTGCAATAACTTCAATCTTATATTTATCTACAAGCTCAGTCACTTTTTTCATTGCGTCTATCTTCTGATTCACAGGAGGATGCGGAAAAATCACATCATGAGCAAGCAGCCTGCCCTGAGCATCCAGACATACAACTTTGCAGCCCGTCCTAAAGCCCGGGTCAAGAGCCAATGTAGCTTTCTGACCAACCGGAGGAGCAAGCAGCAGCTGACGCAAATTCTCACCAAAAACTTTTACGGAATCCAAATCGGCTTTATCCTTTGCAATGTGAAGCGCCTCATTTTCAATTGACGGATGGAGCAATCTTTTATATGCATCATCTTCTGCAATCTCAAATTGCTCGTACAGCTGATGAGATGTACAACGCCTCCCATTAAACAAATAGTTTGAAATTATTTTATTTGAAAGATTCTCATCTACAAGCACTTTTGCAGATAGCACGCCTTCATCTGCAGCACGCAAAACAGCAAGAACTCTGTGAGAAGGCATGCGGGCAATGTCTCCGCTAAAGTCAAAATAGTTCTCATAATTGGCTCCCTCTTCCTCTTTGCCTTTTACCACTTTTGCCTTTATAACTCCGCTCTTGCAATAATATTGTCTTAGCTCCCGACGGATATCCTTTGACTCTGAAATATTTTCCGCTATAATATCTCTTGCACCCTGCAAAGCAGCCTGGGCATCTGGCACTTTTTCATTCACAAAATCTTCTGCAAATTTCTGAGGTTCAGGTAGATCAAAAGACATCATTTTTACGGCAAGGGGTTCCAGCCCGTTCTCTTTTGCAACACTTGCGCGTGTCTTTCTCTTTGGTCTGAAAGGCAAATATATGTCCTCCAATTCCTGCGGGTCTATGCAATTCTTTATCTGTTTCTGAAGCTCCGGAGTCATCTTCTCCTGCTCAGTAATGCTTTTTATTACCGCATCTTTTCGCTTGTCCAGTTCATTAAATTTTTCCCAGTCAAACTTTACCTCCGCAACCTGCACATCATCCAAAGACCCCGTCTTCTCTTTCCTATATCTGCTGATAAAAGGAACCGTTGCCCCCTCTTCCAAAAGTTCTACACAATTCTCTATTTGCCAAGGTCTTATGGCAAGCTTGACTGCAATACTTTCTACGTACAGTTTATTCATTTTAAAAAAAATTGATAAGTATCTCTAAACTTTATCACTTAAAAGTTGTAGCAAGATAATAAAAAAAACGCCCTCTTAAAAAGAGAGCAGACTCGTCCATGAACACAGCAATACTAACTATATCTTAATCGTGTGAAACTTGTTGCAACTGATTTCTGTAAGCAGAGAAAATATTTGATTTTGAGACAAATCCAAGATACCTGTCCTCCTTATCCAGAACAGGAAGATTCCATGCTCCGGTGATCTCAAACTTTTTCATCACAGCATCCATGCGATCATCTTCATAGACATAATCTTGAGCCGGCTTCATGTATGTGTAAACATGCTCTATTGGGTATTTGTTTTTATCAAACATATCCGCCTTTACATCATCCAGTGAAACAATACCTTGCAGCACACCAAGACGGTCAACAACAGGGAAAATATTTCTCTTTGAATCTGCAATCACATCAACAAATTCTCCAAGGCTCTCATTCATATTCACCACAGAGAAATCTTTCTCTATCAGCTCACTCGTCTTAAGAAGAGTGAGCACTGCCTGATCACTGTCGTGAGTTAAAAGATACCCCTGCTTTGCAATACGCTTTGTATATATTGAATAAGGCTCAAACAATCTGATTGTTGCATAAGACATTACAGCCGTAATAATCAGCGGCATCAGCAATGTGTAACCTCCTGTAATCTCGGCAATTAGAACAATTGCAGTCATTGGCGCCTGCATGACTCCCGCCATAAGGCCGGCCATGCCTACAAGCACAAAATTTGTCTCCGGAATTGAGAGTCCGCCAAGGTTGCAAAATCTTGCAACAACAAACCCAAGGATTCCTCCCATAAACAAGGTTGGTCCAAATGTTCCTCCAACTCCGCCGCCAGAATTTGTGAATGTCATGGAGAAAACTTTAAAGAAAAATACGCCAAGGAAGAAGAGCGGAATTATCCAAGGTTTTATAAAAAAGCCGCTGAAATAAGTTGTGCCAATTGCAGATAAGTCTCTGCCGTTCAGCAGCGCCGTAAGACAGCCGTAACCTTCTCCGTATAGCGGAGGAAAGAAAAATATTAACATTCCAAGTCCTATGGAGCAAATAAGCCAGCGCCCAAAAGGATGGATGATTTTATAAACTTTGTCCTCCATAAAAAGAGTTGTCCTTGTAAAATATAGAGAGGCAAAACCGCATATAATTCCAAACAAGATATAAAACGGAATATTATACATGCGGAAACCGGACAGGGTTGTTGCAAAAGCAACCTCGCTTCCGGTAAAAACATACGCCACAGTAGTAGCTGTGATTGAGGACATTACAAGAGGCAGGATAGAAGTCATGGACATATTGAACAGCAATATCTCCAGCGTAAACAAGACTCCGGCCATTGGCGCTTTAAAAATTCCGGCAATTGCACCGGCGGCACCGCACCCCAGAAGCAGCGTTATATTTTTATATGAGAGCCCTATCTTTCTTCCAATGTTAGAACCAATAGCCGCACCGGTGTAAACAATTGGAGCCTCAGCACCTACAGAACCTCCAAAACCGATTGTCAGCGCGCTAGTTACAATGGATGACCATGTATTGTGAGGTTTAATTTTAGACTCATTTCTGGAGATTGCAAGCAGCACTTTTGTAACTCCGTGGCTAATGTTATCTTTTATAACAAAGCGTACAATCAAATAGGCCAGCATCATTCCAACGCCGGGATATAGAAAATACAAAATGCCGGAAGAAGGGTTCTTAAACCATCCAACCAGCAAATGTTGTACTAAACTTATTAATTCTTTAAGAATAACTGCTGCAATTCCGCTACCCAATCCAACTATAAAAGCCAGCAAAAGAATTTCCCTTTGCTCCGGCATCCTATTGAGCCACAGGATTATCCGGCTAGAAATTTTATGGGTCAGACGGTGGAGCATTACATCTTGCAAAAGTTTTTATTCATCAGCATCCGCGTCATCATCCGCATCGCCCATATTCTCTGTATCGTTATCCGGGAAAGTCTCTCCCTCTGCAGGTCCGTCAGATTCTGCACCTGCGGCATCAGGGAACAAGCCATTCTGCGCATCATCATAGTCATCTACCTTAACAATCATCTTAATAAGATAAACAGCATCATGCGTCTCCATGGAAATAGCATAGAAAGAGGTACCATCAGGCTTATCTACTTTGAAAAGATCAGCCATATAATCTGCATATCCTTTTGGATATTTCTCTCTAAACGCCTCCTCCAATCCTGGATTCATATTCTGGTAGCTTACCACCAGTCTCTTTTTCTGACTTATAGAAGCTGGAACACCAACATTCTTAGGTCTTTCAGTTGTCATAAGCACCGGGCTAGCCTGTTGTTTGTCAACAGAAGTTGGTCTTATTTTGATAGTAGTTCTTTTTGCAATATCCTGCTTTACAGGAACTTTAGCCGTCTTATTCTCAACTGGTTTTGCAACCGGCTTACTTTCAACTTTTTCTACTGGCTTTGCAGCAATATTGCCGGCAGCCTTCTTTGGCTGCACCTTTTCAACTATCTTCTTTTTAGGTTGCGCCTTCACTACCTTCTTAGGCTGTGCCTTCACAACTTTCTTTTTTGGCTGCACCTTCACAACCTTCTTAGGCTGCGCCTTCACAACCTTCTTAAGCTGCGCCTTCACAACCTTCTTTTTTGGCTGTGCTTTTACAACATTCTTTTTAGGCTGTGTTTTTACAACATTCTTTTTAGGCTGTGTTTTCACAACTATTTTGACACTCTTTTTTGGAGCAGTTTTTTTCTTAACAACCACCTTCTTATTAGGTTTAATTTTCCTCTTGCTAACTGATTGAGTCATTACTAAAAACGTGTTATCAATTTTCTCATGCAATTATACAGCAAATTTTCAAATAACAAAAAAAATTAAGTTACTTCTTAAAAAAATAGCTTTTTTGCTCTTTTTTACGCTGCGGATCCCTCTCCACCGGAATAGGAGAAAACGTTCTGGTATCCAGACCGGTATAATAAGAAACAGAACTGCGTGTCATAGGTGTGGGAGTAAAGTCTTGAACTTGGTCCATATACACTCCGCGTAAAAATTTATTGTTAGCCAGAGCCCTCATATCTTCCATAGTACAACCCGGATGAGAAGAGATAAAATAAGGCACCAGCTGCAACCTAATTCCCTTGTTTTGATTATGCTTGTCAAACTCCATCCTTAATCTCTCAAACAACCTAAAAGAAGGTTTGCCCATCTGTTTAAGTACCCCATTCTCCGTATGTTCCGGAGCAACCTTTAATCTGCCGCTGGTGTGTTTTTCCATTAATTCATAGAAATAATTCCGGCTGATATCATCATAAAATCCGCAGTCGGACAAGAACAAATCATAACGAATTCCGCTCCCAATATAAGAATGTTTAATCCCGGGAATCGCATCAATTTTATGGTATAAATCCAGCAAATTCTTGTGAGAATTATTCAAATTGGAACACATTGCAGGGAACAGGCATGATTTTCTCTTGCACCTGGCACACAGGGTTTTATCCCTTCCCTCCATACAATACATATTGGCAGTTGGACCTCCGACATCAGAAAGATTCCCCGCAAATCCGGGAATCTGCTTCACTTTTTCAATCTCCCTTAAAATAGATTCATAACTTCTGCTCTGTATAAACTTCCCTTGATGAGCGGCAATTGTACAAAAGCTGCAACCTCCAAAACATCCTCTGTGAATATTTATTGAAAACTTTATCATTTCATACGCAGGAATAACTTTTCCCTTGTACCTTGGATGAGGCAAACGCGTATAAGGCAAATCATGATATGAATCCAATTCCTCCTGAGTTGGCATTCCATAAGGAGCATTAACATACACATATCCTCCGGCACAAGGCTCAACTAACGCTTTTGGTTCCTTCACATTTGCCTGAAGTTCAATCTCATTAAAGTTTTCTATAAACGCTCTCTTGCTCTTTAGACACTCATCAAAAGAGTGCAACACTATTAAATCGTCTGACTTTTTTGGCGCCTCTTTGCTGAAATATGCAGTCTGCTTTAACAAGCTTCTGTCATCAATCCCTTTTTCTCCCGACAGCTCTTTCTTTTTTTTATTATTTCTATCTCTCAGATAATCAGCAATTTCAACAATAGGTCTCTCCCCCATCCCATAAATAAGAAAATCTGCTCCGCTGTCCACAAGCAAAGAAGGCATCAACTTGTCCTGCCAATAATCATAATGTGTAAGACGTCTTAACGATGCCTCTATTCCTCCTACTACAAGAGGAACATCGGGATATAAATTCTTTATAATTCTGGAATAAGTTCTTACCGCGTAATCCGGTCTGAATGAAGCTGCTCCGTTTGGGGTATAGGCATCATTGCTGCGCAACCTTTTTGCGGCAGTATAATGATTAACCATTGAGTCCATGGCTCCGGATGTTACCGCAAAGAATAGACGCGGAACACCCATTTTTTTAAAATCTCTCAAATCGTCTCTCCAGTTTGGCTGTGGTACAACGGCAACTCTGTATCCGTTATACTCTAGAACTCTGGATATTACTGCTGCACCAAATGCGGGATGATCTACATAGGCATCTCCGGAAAACAAAACAACATCCACATTCTGCCACCCAAGTTTAAGCATCTCATCCTTGGTTGTTGGAAGGAATGGGGAAACATGATTTCTTTTAATGTATTGTTGATTATTATCCATCAGATAAAACTGTCGAGACACAAAATTACATCCTCTCCGGAAGTTCAATTCCAAGAATACCCATTCCCTTTACAAGAACTTTTGCAATTTCAGATGCAATAGCCAGTTTCTCTGCCCTAACGCTCTGATTCTCTTCTTTTAAGATTGAGTAATCATGATAATACTGGTTGAATTCTTTGGCCAGGTCATAGCAATAATTGGCAACAATAGCTGGAGATTTTTGGTCTCCTGCCTCTTTGATTTTTACCGGGAATGAATTCAAAAGTTTTATAAGTTCTATTTCCTTTGGCAGCAATGAGTCAGCCTTAATGTCCGGAGCATAATTCATCTCTTCTGCCTTGCGTAAAATAGACTTTATTCTTGCATGGGTATACTGTATGAATGGGCCTGTATTGCCATTAAAATCAATTGATTCCTTAGGATTGAACAACATAGTTTTACGCGGATCCACTTTGATTATAAAGTACTTAAGGGCACCCAGCCCAAGCATCTCAAATAACTTGTTTTGCTCCTCATTGCTCAGTCCCTCCAGCTTGCCAAGTTCCTGTGAATTTTCTTTTGCAGTATTGAACATTTCATCTATCAAATCATCTGCATCTACAACTGTTCCCTCCCTGGATTTCATCTTCCCCTCTGGCAGTTCAACCATACCATAGGACATATGATAAATATAATCAGACCAGTCAAAGCCAAGCTTCTTAAGAATTAGCTTAAGAACCTGAAAATGATAGTTTTGTTCATCTCCCACAACATAAATCATCTGATCAAAATGATATTTGTCAAACCTCTCTTCCGCCGTGCCCAAATCTTGAGTCATATAAACAGAAGTTCCGTCCCCTCTTAGCAAAAGTTTCTGATCAAGGCCGTCTTTTTCCAAATTGCACCAGACGGAACCGTCCGGATGTTTTTCAAAAATACCTTTCTCCAGTCCGCCCATGACAAGTTTTTTACCTAACTTGTATGTATCTGATTCATAATAGATAATATCAAAACTTATTCCCAGCCTCTTATATGTTTCATCAAATCCTTTATATACCCAGCCGTTCATGGTCTTCCACAACTCAACTATATCTTTATCCCCGGCCTCCCACTGGCGCAACATTTCCTGCGCCTCTTTTTGTATAGGAGCCTCTCTCTCAGCCTCTTTCTGACGCTCTTTTTCTTTGTCAGGATCTGAACACGGAGTGCCTTTTGATAAAATCTCTTCCGCTTGTTTCTTCAAAATATTGTTAAAGGTCACGTAATAATTCCCTACAAAGTGATCTCCCTTAACACCTACAGATGACGGTGTTGCACCATTTGCCTCTCTCTTCCACGCTATCATAGATTTGCAAATGTGGATACCTCTGTCATTTACTATGTTTGTCTTAATCACGTTGTTTCCATTGGCTTCCATTAGTTTAGAAACAGACCAGCCAAGAAGATTGTTTCTTATGTGTCCAAGATGCAAAGGCTTGTTTGTGTTTGGAGACGAGAACTCTACCATCACTGTTTTTCCGGTTGGCGGAAGCTGTCCAAAATCTTTTGTTGCATATATATCCGCAAACTCCTTTAGCCAAAAAGCATCTGAAAATTTAAGATTCAGGAATCCCTTGACCACATTATATGATTTTATCTCCGGACAATTGGTTTTCAACCAGTTGCCAATTTCTTCCGCTGTTGCTTCAGGCGATTTTTTGCTCACTCTCAAAAGCGGAAAAGTCACAATAGTCAAATCTCCGTCAAATTCTTTCTTAGTTGCCTGAGGCTGCAATAATTTACTGTCGGGAGCTGCATTATACAGAGCCATTACCGCCTCAGCCAATTTTTTTGAAATAAAAATATCCGGATTCATGTGTATTTCTATGTTTATGTAATTATCTGCCAATTAATATGTTTCTTTATTTCTGCTCCATTTTCTCTTTAGCAAAGTAAATCTTCATTGCAGCTTTTACCTTTGGAGAAAGGTAGAACAGTGTAAACATTGTTGCAAACGCCATCAGCGCATAGCACAAGTCTACAATAGAAACAGCTAGTTTTAATGGAATTACGGCGGCTACAATTAGCATTGCCAAGAAAAAGTAGTTATAATATTTACCGTATTTTGCTCCAAACAAGAAGCTTGTGCATTTGCATCCGTAATAAGAATAGGAGAACATTGTAGAGAATGCAAAAAACAAAACCATCAGCATAAGAAGATATCCTCCCAAATGTCCATTGAATATTGGCAGCGGGATTGATGCATTAAAGGAATTGATTGCTATCTCCAAACCTTTTACCTGAGTTCCGGCAGCCGGAAGAGTATAACTTCCGCTTGCCGTTGCAATTAAAATTGCAAGGGCCGTTAATGTGCAGACAAGGCCGGAATCAATTGACGGACCAATCATTGCAACAAGACCCTCTCTTACTGGTTCATTGTTTTTGGATGCACCGTGCATCATGCTTGCCGTTCCAACACCCGCTTCATTTACAAGCGCAGCTCTTCTTGCTCCAATGACCGCAACCATTATAAGGGAACCGGCAGCTCCTCCAACTCCGGCGCGTACGGTAAATGCTCCGCGGAATATTTCTCCAAAGACCGCAGGAACTACGGATATATTTGCGCATATAATGTAAAGCACTATCAGGAAGTACATTGCAACCATAAGCGGAACAATCTTAGAGGATATTTTTGCAATTCTCTGTATGCCTCCCAAAACTACAACGGAGACTATTGCGCAGATTATCACGCCCATAATAAACCTCAGCATCGTGGTTGTCTCCACTCCGGCAGGGGCAGTGAACGTTGTTATGACCGCCTCTGTCAATTGATTGGACTGCATAATACACAGAGTACCAATGAGTCCAAAAATACAGAAAAATATTGCAAGCGGTTTCCACTTAGGTCCTATTCCTTGAGTAATCATATACATTGGTCCTCCCTGCACCTCTCCATTTGAGTCTTTTCCTTTGTACATAATTGTCAAAGTACCCTCAAAAAATTTTGTAGCCATACCTACCACGGCGCTAACCCACATCCAGAAAATTGCACCAGGACCTCCCATTGTAAGAGCAATGGCAACTCCGGCTATATTTCCCATTCCGACAGTTGCGGCAATTGCGCTCATAAGTGCCTCAAAAGAAGATATTTGTCCCGGTGCTTCCTCTTTTTTTGAGAGGGACTTGATAGCTTTTCCATAGTATCTGAAAGGTACAAATCCGGAATAAACAAGGAAGAAAAGACCGCCGCCAATCAGCAGCAAAAATTCAGGGTAGTTGCAAACGGCATCGCTTATCTTAACAATCCAGTCAGATATGCCGTTCAAGAACAAAACAGTATTCATCAGTAAATAAAATTCTAAGGTTCATCACAAGCAGACAGGCAAAAAAATTGCCTCTGCCGTAACGCGGCAAAGGTAATAATTTTTAAGGGCAAAATTTGTATTAATAACTATCGCGATAGTTATTAATACAAAAAAACATATTATCCAAGATAATTTTTAAGAAGCTTGCTTCTTGTGCTGTTGCGCAATCTCCTGATAGCCTTCTCTTTAATCTGTCTTACTCTTTCTCTTGTAAGGTTAAACGTCTCACCTATCTCTTCCAAAGTCTTTTCCTGACACCCGATTCCAAAGAAATACTTTACAATATTTCTTTCTCTCTCAGTAAGAGTTGAAAGAGCTCTCTCTATCTCTTTGTTAAGAGATTCATTTACAAGCCCTTTATCCGCAGATGGAGAATCATTGTTAGGCAGCACGTCCAGTAAACTGTTATCCTCCCCGTCAACAAACGGAGCGTCAACGGAAACATGGCGGCCGGAAACCCTAAGGGTATCCGCAATTTTATCCTTTGGAATATTAAGAATATCGGCAAGTTCTTCAGATGACGGCATTCTCTCATTCTCCTGCTCAAACTTGTTAAGCGCCTTGTTTATTTTGTTCAAAGACCCAACCTGATTAAGTGGCAATCTTACAATTCTAGATTGCTCCGCAAGAGCCTGAAGGATAGATTGTCTAATCCACCACACAGCATAAGAGATAAATTTAAAACCTCTTGTTTCATCAAACTTCTCCGCAGCCTTAATCAGGCCAAGGTTACCTTCATTAATCAAGTCCGGCAAACTAAGTCCCTGATTTTGATACTGTTTTGCAACAGATACCACAAATCTAAGATTTGCTCTTGTTAACTTTTCCAGCGCGGCCTGGTCACCTTTCTTGATTCTTTGGGCCAGTTCTACCTCATCTTCAATGGTTATGCGCTCTTCCCTGCCTATCTCCTGCAAGTACTTGTCCAAAGAGGCGCTTTCCCTGTTGGTAATAGACTTTGTAATCTTTAGTTGTCTCATATTGTATATAACTCCTGTAGAATATGCGAGTTTTAAAACTTGCGTTTCTTATACGAAAAAACGAATGAATTTGTTACAACATATTTGAGAATTTTTATAACCCGAATTAATATATCTTCGGTAAAAAATTATTATATTTGTCTGATTCAGATGCTATACCGCTCAAATACGCTGCATCGTGATTTATTCGTCCCGTTATGAAAGAAAAGACAAAACCGCTCCAACCGACAGAACTTATATAAACAGATATGTCTGCATATTGGCAGATTGGCTAGTGGAGGTCTTGTGTTAAAACCAAGCAATGCCCTCCCTCAGAAATAGTCTAAAGGAACTGATTTGAGCGTACTCTCTGATAAAAATTAAATTCAGTATCAGAAATACCGGAGTCGAAGTCGGTAAAGAAAATTTGGAAAAAATCTTTGACTGTTTTGTAAATCTTAATAGATTTGCATAGGGAATGGGATTGGGTCTCTCCGTATGCAGCACTATAATAGAGAAATTAAGAGGCAAAATTGGAGTAGAATCTAAAGTTGGAGGGGGCTCTTCTTTCTGGTTTGTACTTCCGCTACTAACAATGCCTATAATGGGAATGTAAAAAATAAAATAGATATTAAAATTATGGACACAGAGAATATTCAGGGTAGCAGCGCAGGACAGATTAATAATGAGAGCAATAGAGCGCTTATACTTATTGCAGAAGACACGGACAGCAATTTTATCTTAGAGAATTCCCTGTTGAAAAAAATGTATACCGTAGAGAGAGCTTTGGACGGAATAGAGGCCATAGAGAAATGTCAAGCTATTAATCCCGATTTAATATTGATGGATATGCAAATGCCTAGAATGGATGGTCTGGAGGCCACAAAGAAAATAAGGGAATTCAATAAAAATGTTCCAATTATAGCCGTTACCGCATTTGCTTTTGAGCAAGATAAAATTAACGCACTGGCCGTCGGCTGCAACACATACGTAAGCAAACCCATTTCTATTCTAGGTTTTAAGCGCACTGTTGCTGAAGAACTCGCCAAAATAGGTAAATAAATAATTCATTTTTTCTACTTTTGTCTAAATAAATTAAACTAGCATATCATGAGGTTTACAACTACAAGCACAGATTTTTTGCAGGCATTATTGTCAGTATCCAGAGTTATTCTTCCAAAGCCGCCAATCCCAATTCTAGAAGATTTTCTTTTGGAATTGGATGATAATAATAATCTAACTATAACAGCTTCTGACCAGGAAACGACTCTTAAGACAATGTTTACAATAGAAGACGTTAAGGAGGGAGGGAGAATAGCCGTTCCTGCTGTTTTGTTAACTAACTCATTTAAAGAGCTTCCAACCCAGCCGGTTGAATTCATCACAAATGAAGATAAAAACAATATTACTATAACTTGGGCAAACGGTACTGCCAACATTCCATTTGTACAACCAGATGATTATCCGGAACTTCCTGCACTTGCAGATGCAAAGAAAATTGAATTTTCCGCGGACGTGCTTGCGGATGGTATAAACAGCACAATATATGCTACTGCAGAAGAGGAACTTAGGCCTATCATGAATGGTATTTTCTTTGATATCAATGCAAAATCCACTACGCTTGTGGCCTCCAATGCTCACAAACTTGTCTGCTATAAAAGAAATGATGTAAAATGCAGCGATAGCTGTTCATTTGTACTCCCTAAAAAACCGGCAAGCATTTTAAAAAACAATCTTGCCAGACTATCTGATGAACAGGTTGTTGTAACGTTTGATAAAAAGAATGCATTCTTCAAATTTGAGCAGCAGTTGGTTGTATGCCGTTTGGTAGAGGGCACCTACCCTGCCTACAAAACAGTAATTCCAAAGAATAACACTAACATAATAACTGTCTCAAGAGCAGACATTTTAAATGCAACAAGACGAGTTGCCGTTTGTGCAAATCAGGCCACAGGTCAGATTGTGTTTAATGTAACTGAAAATAAATTAAATATCACTGCTCAAGACTTAGATTTCTCCATGAGCGCAAATGAAACTATCGGATGCGAGTACAGCGGAGACTCAATGGCCATTGGATTTAAGTCTCAGTTCCTTATTGAGATTTTAAGCAATCTTCCTTATGACCAAATTTGTATTAAGCTTGCGGATCCTACTAAAGCGGCCCTTATCCAGCCTGCAGTTCAGACAGAACCTCAAGAGGAAATCTGCGCTTTGCTTATGCCTATGAGAATCAATAGTTAAGATGGAATTAAACTTAAAGAACCCGCTTCTTTTTTTTGATGTTGAGAGCACCGGTCTTGACGTTGCCAAGGATCGTATTGTGGAGATATCATGTGTAAAAGTGATGCCGGACAACAGCACAGATATTAAAACAAGAAGAATTAATCCTGAGATTCCGATATCCCCTGAGGCTCAAAAAATCCACGGCATTTCCAACGAAGACGTCAAAGATTGCCCTAAGTTTAAGGAGGTTGCAAAGAGTCTTTCTCTGTGGATGAGCGGTTGTGATATTGCAGGATACAACTCTATGAAGTTTGATATTCCCCTGTTGGAAGAGGAATTTTTGCGCGCAGGCATTGACTTTGATTTTCATAAAAGACACCTTGTTGACGTACAAAACATCTTTCACAAGATGGAACAGCGCACACTTTCTGCGGCATATAAATTCTACTGCCACAAGAACTTAGAAAATGCCCACTCAGCAGAAGCCGATACAATTGCAACTTATGAAGTTCTAAAGGCTCAGCTGGATAAATATCCAGAGACGCTCAAAAATGATGTAGAAATGCTTGCTGATTTTTCTACGCGCTCAAAGTTTTTAGATTATGCCGGGAGAATTATTGTGAATGAGAAAGGGCAAGCAATGTTTAATTTTGGAAAACATAAGGGCAAACTTGTAGTTGATGTTCTGTCTCATGAACCAAGTTATTTTGCATGGATTGAACAGGGAGATTTTACATTGGATACAAAAAAGGTTCTGACTGACATCAAACTGCATCCTGACAAATACCGCTAAAATCCCGGCCATTAGTATTTTGCAATGAATATTTTCACTTTTCCTTTTGAATTGCGCGAATTTTATGTACGCCCTGATACCTCAATATCAGAAAGTTCTGATTTTTATGTTCCCGACGGAATTGGCGGACTCTTGGTAATTCCATTTATATATTTAAAAATTGACCGGGCCGGTAAATCAATTGCCAAACAATTTGCACCGCGCCACTATTCTAATTGCGGGCACGGAATTCACATTTGCGAAACAGATGAATATTCCGCTCCTCCCAGTAATAAGGCGGAAGAATTTTCTTACAAGAAAGCCCTGTATAACTCATTGGATAACAGCACGTTTTTATCACAGACAGTAAAAGCAGAAGACTTTGATTTTAAGAAGTACGCAGTTGAATTTGACACCGGATATTTTAATGACTCAATAGAAATAGTGTCAAAATATATGTCATTAAGGAGCGGCGATATAATTGCTTTGGAGCTTGCTCCGCTTTTAAAAATAAATGTGAAAACGCATTCAAACGGAGAAGCAGCTATCTACGGAGATTTAAAGATTTCTGTAATCTGCTAAATTTAAACTATTTCCAGAACTCTATTGCTAAGACTCTGCTGCCTATAACAGGCAGTTTTGCATTGCAAGCGCACCGGTAGAGAATGCCGTTTGAAGATTATATCCCCCAGTATCCCCATCCAGATCAAGAACTTCTCCGGCAAAATACAGCCCCTTTACAAGCCTGGACTCCATTGTTTTATGAGAGACTTCCTTAAGTGAAACTCCACCTGATGTAACAACACATCTGTCATATCCTATGTAAGAAACAATATCAAACGTTAAGTGTTTTAGATGCTCCGCAAGATTCTTAACAGACAAATCTTTGCTCATGTCCATGAACGGCTTTATCATTTGCATGGGGAGCATTTTCTTAAGGAGATATTTTAAAGTGCCTGGATGTGAACTATTTATATTATTACTTGCCTGATATCTTCCATATACTACAGATGAAAGAGATTTCATTTCCCTCTCAATTCTTGCGTTGATTTGCTGCAATGAGAGCGCCGGTTTTAAATCTAAAATTAACTGCACTTTTTGTCCCTTAATTATGTTTTCCACACCCTTTCTGCTTACTCTAAAAATAATAGGTCCTTCTATTCCGCCATCTGTAAAGTCCACATCGCCAAATTCTTCCTGAATCATATTTCCGTTCACCATCAATTGTGCAGAGACGTTTTTTAACTCAAGGCCGTTAAGACATTTGCCGGTCTGGGAGAATGTTCTTTCAGATGTCGCACAAAAATTTTCTTCCGTCTTTAAATCTATAAAATAATTTTTAGGGATAAGAGCAGTCAATGAAGGAAAACATTTCTCCACAGAATGTCCTAAAGATTTAGCAAACTTATAACCATCTCCTGTTGAACCTGTAGCGGGATAAGAGAGACCTCCAGTAGTTATTATTACTTTATCAGATTTAACTGTACCGCGATTTGTTGAGAGTGAAAAACCGTCGGGACCTTTCTCTATATTTTCAACAATGCATCTAGTCTGTATCTTAACCAAGCTTCCTGATATATAATCAATTAATGCCTTGGTAACATCCGCTGCGCGCATGCTTTTGGGATATACCCTCTGTCCCCTTTCAACTGTCAAAGGCAGTCCTATGCTTTCAAAAAAACTCATGGTGTCTGACGTGCTCATCCCGTAAAAGGCACTTTTTAGAAAATTTGCCTGCGGATGTATATGAGGAGAAAACTCATCCCACATTCTTGTGTTTGTAATATTGCAACATCCTTTGCCTGTGATATTTATCTTGCGGCCACAACGCTCCTCTTTTTCCAGCAAAATTATATGCGGAAGGGTTGACCCCAATGGAAATGACAATGATTTTTCTTTAAAAGATTTAACGGCAAACGCTGCTGCAAAAAGTCCTGCTGCTCCTCCGCCAATAATCGCTATTTGATATTTCTCCATAGGGGGTAAAGTTAAAACATTATAAGTAATTATAGGCAAGATGCTAAACAAGATCGCAATAAGGTACCTATTTGAGAGAAATATAATACTTAAGCTCCCTTCCTTTTGGTGCAATTTCCGGGTGCATAATCTGAATCAAATCTTGCAGAATTTCCTGAGGCTCAACGGCTCCGCTCTCCCAGAAATCACTTCCTCCGCCGGGTGTGCTGCGTTTTGTATTATTGTAAACTTGCTTTTTAGAAAAAGCCGGAATGTTTTTATACAACGGATTGTCCGCCGCCAGAGCAGCAAAAGTAGAGACAGTATTTGGATGAAGCCAAATATCCGCATGAGCAGCAAGAGCATAAATTTTCTCAAAACTGACTTGCGCGGAATTGCTCCCTTCGGGATCCGTTCCAACTATTTCTCCGCCGGCATCTTTTATCAAATTGGATGTGTAATTCTTTCCACCGGGAATATACCATATCCCTTTAAAAGGCATGTTAAGCAAAACCTTTGTCTTTTTTATATGTCTATCCGTCAATCCTTTAGCACAATAATTTTTAATCTTGACGTATTCATTTGCCCTTGATGCAAAAATAGAATCTGCAGCGTGTTCCGTACCGGTAACAAGTCCAAAAAACTTAAAGTACTCCATTTTTGCAAGCGGCGTTCTCTCCAGATAATCATTAATTGGAATAACCCTTAATCCAAGATGACGCAATTTTTCTATATACGTATTGTCATTCCCGCTTATTCCGTATGCAAAAATAACATCCGGCTTAAGGGACATTATCTTCTCATAATTTGGAGCGGTCTCTGCTCCGATATCCGCAATTTTACCCTCTGCTATTAATTTTTTAATATTCTCATTATAAACAAATTGCGTACCGCTAAGAGCCTTTACGGATGAGGATTGTCCAAGAACGTTAAGGTACGCAAGAAAAGAGGTGGACATACACACGCAGCTCCTTACGGGAACAGGTATTGCATTCGGATTCTTTGCAAGCAATTTTGCAGAATCCCGCGGAACAAGAATAAAAGTCTCCGCAACGGGCGTCTTTCCCTTCCACTCATTTATTGTCTTAACAGTATCTCCGGAAATCTTCAAATACTCTGCATACTGCATGGAGCTCCCGACAGATATGCTATCCCAATCAGATTCTGTAACATGCTTATTATCAGACCTCCCCGCATTTCGGCATCCGGCAGAGACAACCGCTAACATTAACAAAAAAAACAATCCGCCCGTAATTCTGGATGAAAAGCGGGCGGAGAAAATATAACTCATTTTAGATTAAGTAAACTGTCGGGATTATTAATAGTTCTTAACCTTTGCCTCTCCGGTAAGAACTTCATACGCGTTTTCTGCAAGCGCACCCATCTCATCTTCACCGGGATAGATGTAAACCGGCGCAATGAATTTAATCTTATTTTCAACATTTTTCATTGCATCTTCATTATGGGCCATACCACCGGTAATCAAGATTGCATCAACATGTCCGTTTACAACCGGAGCCAGGGAACCTATCTCTTTTGCAAGCTGATATTCAAACGCTTCCATTATAAACGCCGCTTTTTTATCTCCGTTTTGCGCAGCGTTGGAAACCTCTAGGAATGAATTGGTTCCAAGGTATGAAATCATACCTCCCTTGCCGTTAATAAGCTTGTAAACTTGTTCTTTTGTGTATTTGCCGCTAAAGCAAATATCAACCAACTGACCTGCAGGCAGTCCGCCGCTCCTTTCAGGAGAGAAAGGACCGTCACCAGTCAAGGCATTGTTGACGTCTACAACCATACCATGCTTGTGTATGCCTACAGATACTCCGCCTCCAAGATGAGCAACAATGAGATTCAAGTCCTCATATTTCTTGCCATGCTCCTTTGCAAACCTCTTGGCTATAGCCTTTTGATTCAGCGCATGAAAAACTGAAATTCTTGTAATTTCTGCACTTCCTGTCACTTTAGCAACCGGATCCATTTCATCAACAACAATTGGATCAGCTATCAGAGCCGGTACGTTATTGCCTGTTGTTTTTGCTACATCATTTGCAATATCATCCGCCAGCATGGCCCCAAGATTACTTGCATGCTCTCCTCCGCGAGCGTTTTTAAGATCATCCAACATGGCAGAATTAACTTTGTAAACTCCAGAAGGAATAGGCTTTATGAAGCCACCTCTTCCTATCACGACAGATAAATCATTAACATTAATATTATTTTCCTTTAGAGCCGACAAGATTGTCTTTTTTCTAAAATCAAACTGTGAAACAACATTTTTAAACGGAGCAAGTTCCTCCGCAGAATGCCTAAGCGTTTTTGTAAATACCTCAGTTTTATCCTTATATACAGATATTTTTGTAGATGTGGAACCGGGATTAATAACAAGTATCAACATATTGTCCTTTTTTTTGTAAAATTAAAAAAGTCTGCAGAAGAAAACAATTCCAGCGCAGACTTTCTGTATGTTAATTAAAACTATTTTTATCTAGCCTAAAGGCAAGCAAGTGCAATTGAGTTAAGCTTTGTTTCAATGCTATCTCCGCGGCTAGAAAGAACGCAAGGAGCGGTAGCGCCAACAACAACGGCTGCGGTCTTAACACCTTTCATAAGCTGAGTGTTAGTCTTGTAAAACACATTTGCAGACTCAATATTAGGGAACACCAATCCGTCTGCGTCACCTGCAACTTCACCCTTAAGTTTCTTAATCTTAGCGCATTCCGGAGATATTGCAACATCCATAGCAAGAGGTCCGTCAACAATTCCGGGAAGCTGTCCTCTTTCTGACATCTTTGCAATTTGAGCGGCCTCTGTACATGCAAGCATTGCAGGAAGCATCTGTTCTGTTGCAGCAATCATTGCAATCTTAGGCTGTTCAATTCCAAGCTCTCTGCATACACCAACAACATATTTAACAATTGCAACTTTCTGCTTAAAGTCAGGCAATGGTATGACAGCCATATCACCGTATGTCAAAAGTTTGTGATAATTAGGATTTTGCATCAGAACAATATGGCTAAGCACAGCCTTTGGAGGAAGAAGACCCCAATCTTTATTAAGGATTCCGTGCATGTACTTATCAGTACTGCAAAGACCCTTCATAAGAACATCAGCCTTTTTCTCATGAACCATTGTCACCGCCTCCTGAATAGATTTGACTTCATTTTTGTTGTCAATGATTGTGAATTTATTTATGTCAATCTTTTCATCGGCGCAAACTTTTGCAATCATGTCTGCATCACCAACAAGGGTTGCATCAATAATTCCTGCCTCAATTGCTTTGCTAACTGCGGTAATTGAATGAGCATCAACGCCCCATGCAACTACCAATTTCTTTTTTGTTTTAGTTCTCAGCTGGTCAAACAGCTGGTCAAAAGTTTTAATCATATAATGTAATTTTTATATTTTTATATTTTTATAAGTTAATATAACTCTCTTATTTGTACGTCATTATCTGTCGCGACAGATAATTAACCAACTTTGCTTGCAGAGACAATTTCCATTGTATCAGTTGCAATCATAAGCTCCTCATCTGTAGGAACTACCGCAACCATAACCTTGGAATTTTTCTTTGAAATAATTGCAGGCTCTCCCCTCTTGATATTCTTATTTGCATCAGCATCAAAGTCAACGCCTATGAAGGCAAACTGTTTGGAAACATCCTCTCTGGTAACTGGATCATTCTCTCCAATACCGCCTGTGAATATTATCAAATCTACCCCCTGCATTGCGGCAGCATAAGCGCCAACGTATTTGATAATTCCATAACGAAACATTTTTAAGGCAAGAACAGCGTGCTCATCACCTTTGGCAGCAGCAGCCTCCACATCCCTCATATCTGGAGATACTCCGGATACCCCAAGGAAACCGCTCTTCTTATTTAGCATCGTATCCATATCGCTTACGCTTACGTTGTACTTCTGCATCAGATAAATTGGAACGCTAGGGTCAATTGTGCCACAACGCGTTCCCATCATCACACCTCCCATTGGAGTAAGTCCCATGGTGGTATCTACTGATTTTCCGTTCTTTATTGCAGTTATGGAACATCCGTTTCCTAAATGACAAGTAATAATTCTGGAGTTATAGTAATCTAATCCGGCAAACTTTGCCCCTTTTGCTGAAACGTATCTGTGACTTGTACCATGAAATCCGTACTTTCTTATTTTATCCTCTTTGTAGTAGTGATAAGGGATTGCATACATGTAAGCATAATCCGGAATTGTCTGATGGAATGAAGTATCAAAGACTCCAACCTGAGGAACGCCAGAAAGCGCCTCTGTAACAGCCTTTACGCCAAGCAAACACGCAGGATTATGAAGGGGGGCAAGAGGATTGCAGGCCTCAACGCCCTTTATGACTTCTGAATCCATGAGGCGGCTCTTGTTAAAAATTTCTCCGCCATGAACCATTCTGTGTCCGACGGCATCAATATCTTTAAGGGATTTAAGCACGCCATGAGTACTATCTGTCAGCAAATCAAGAACAGCCCGTATTCCTCTTGTATGGTTGGCAATAACTTTATTAACTTTATATTTATCTGCTCCGGGGACGGAGTGAGTAATTATGCCATCGTCAAGGCCAATTCTCTCAACAAGCCCTTTTGCTAGCAACTTGTGGTTGTCTTTGCTCTCCATATCAAGCACTTGATACTTTATTGAAGAGCTGCCGCTGTTTAACACTAAAATAATCATATAATTATAGCTATGAACTTATAAATCGGCGCAAAATTAATAAAAAAAGACTGAATTTTTAAGCAATAAGACAAAAATTAAGGAACAATTATATGCACAGCATGCTTAATAACTGAAACAGAGATATCTGCGTCCATCATTCTGCTTTCTCCGTCAAACTGAATAAGTCCCTGACGTTTTCTGGAGATGTGTAATTCCGCCGTTCTATACATTTCCACAAGATTAGAATGAATGAGAGTTCTCGTAAAAAGTTCAGCCGCAAGAAAAGGAACGGTAGCCACAGGCGCGCTTTTCCAAACCACAATATCTAAAAGGCCATCGGATATACTTGCATCAGGAGCAATAAAAGCATTGTTCCCCCACTGTGCGGCATTTGCAAACGTAATTAGGAAAGCCCTTGTATGATAGGTATTCCCGCCAATTTGAATAATATAATTCTCAGGGCGATATCTCAAATATTCTTTTGCACAGAAATTTACATAAGAAATCAGTCCGCGGTCTTTGCCGCTGTTAAAAGCATTCCCGATGACCGCCTCAAAACCAAGGCCGGCAGTACAAAAAAACGGTTGCTCATTTATTTTTCCTGCATCCGCGGCAACTGATTTTCCGCTCAAAATAATATCAACTGCCTTATGATAATCCAGCGGTATTTTAAGATGCCTTGCTAGTCCATTACCGCTCCCTACCGGGATAATAGCCATCTTGGAATCGGTGTGAATCAATCCTTTGGCAACACTGTTCACAGTACCGTCCCCCCCAATAGCCGTTACAATATCAAAACCCCGTCTTGCAAAATCGGTGGCAGCCTCATGGGCATCTCCGGGCTTAGACATTTTAAATAGCTCCATAGAATAATTAGGGTTATGACCAAAGACATCATGCACATAGGCGGCAATCGTTGATTTGCTGCCCGTTCCTGAGCCGGGATTAACTATGAACGCTATTTTTTTCATAAGCCGTGCAAAGATAACTTAAAAAAAACTACCTTTGAAAACAAATAATAGAGGGGCATGAAAAGAGGGGGAGTTAAAATCACTGCCGCGTTTCTAAGCGGCATTTTTATTTCTAAAATATTTATGAGTCCCGGCGGATTGCACGGGATTCGCATTTGTGAAAACCAGTTGTTATATTTTTTAATCCCGACAGTTTTTCTGTTTGCCGCCGCAACTTTGCTGCTGCATTTTGTATGGCGCTTAAAACTTAAACCGTCGGGATTTAATTTATATTTTAACAGTTGCGTCATTATCCTGTTCTTTTTGCTTGGTGCCGAGAGGTTTAGCATATTCAAAGGGGTTATTTCTCCATTTAGCTATTCTTATATCTCTGAACAACCGTTAAATGTCTCCGCACCGGAAAAAATAATTGCAAGAATTAAAGATTTTTCAATTAAAACAAGATTAAAAGCGGAAGAAAAATTAAAGACATATATCGTTGATGAAGAGGATTATGCAGTAATGACTGCTTTTACTCTTGGAGATAAGACGGATATTCCAAAGAGATTAAAAAACTCGTATAGAAATGCAGGGGTAATGCACACTTTGGCCCTATCCGGATTACATGTCGGAATAATTTGGACAATAATAATCACGCTGCTTTTTGCATTTAAAATAAACTATATGGGCAAGCTTACAGGGCTTGCAATTACAATTGTCATAATAATCTTATACTCAATTATTACCGGATTCAGTCCTTCTGTGCAAAGAGCTGGAATAATGCTAACTGTATGGAGAGTTTCTGATATAACATTCAGACAAACAGACAAATGGAACATTCTATGCATATCTGCGCTAATCATTTGTTTGATAGATCCTTCTGCTCTGTTTAAGGCGGGTTTCCAACTCTCATTTGCTGCAGTGGCAGGCATTGCGCTTATATGTCCCGTTATAAATGAGAGTTTTAAAAGGACACTCGATATTGGTCAGCCGCAGGAAGAAAATGAGGATGAAGATGACCCGGATATTAAAGCAAAAATGCGCGCAGCCAGAGAACTTCAAAACACGCAAAGGGCAAGGGCAATTAAAAAATTAAAGAACTGCGTGATGTTTTTATGCAACCTTATTGGAATTTCCGTCTCATGCCAAATCACAACATTGCCGCTTACACTCTATTATTTCGGAAATGTGCCGCAATATTTTTTACTTGCCAATATAGCTGTAATCCCAATGGTTACGATAGTTTTGTATTTGCTGGTTGCGGCAATTATTCTCCATCCGCTGCCGCTCATTGGGGTACTTGTAACAACAGCAGCCCGTTTTACAATCGGGCTGCTGAATGCTATTGTTGTATTTCTTGGAACCTGAGTTCCGCGGACAATTATGGTTTCTCTTATTTTGTTAGCGCATCAATCAACACTTTAGGAGTCTCCTTATCCAACAGATGTCTGTACCAAAAATTATAATCTGATAAATCAGAGAATGAAGCTTGTTTGCCGTGATACCCGTGAAGCTGACCCGGATAAATCATAAGGTCAAATTGTTTACCCATGTTTTGCAAATCCAAAACAAGGCCCATAGTATTCTGCACATGAACGTTGTCGTCTGCAGCTCCATGAGTGAGCATCAGATAATTAGAATTATCTCCCTTGTAGCCGGACTTTGCTATTCTGTCGGCCATTTTTGTGCGTGCATATCCCTCCGGATTGCGCTGAGGCGTATCCATGTATCTCTCTGTATAATGAGAGTCATATAGTAAATAGTCATAAACTCCACCTCCTGCTATTCCATATTTGAAATACTTGCATCCTTCTGTTACACAAAGAGTTGTCATGCTGCCGCCGTAAGAAAATCCGTTAACTCCAACTTTATCTGCATTCACATAAGGTTTAGAATCAAAGTATTGCATCCATTCTTCAAAATCTGAAAGTTCTATGGACCAGAAATTTCTATGTAGGAAATTCAATCCTTCTTTGCCACAGTGACCGGATGCTCTGTTATCCATTGAAACTTGTATAACATCCTGATTAGCCCACCATTGCGTACCTGTATTCAAACCGGAGAATCTATCTGCCACAACCGGGGAATTAGGACCGCCGTAGATATAAATCAGAACCGGATATTTTTTACTCTTATCAAAATTTACAGGGTAAGTAACCTTTGCCGGAATTGTGTAGCCGTCGTGAGTTTTAATATAAACTATCTCCGGCAATGCTATATTATACTTGTCAAATTCAGGGCCTCTTGAATCGGCGATA
This sequence comes from Candidatus Egerieousia sp., assembly GCA_035403105.1. GTDB lineage: Bacteria > Bacteroidota > Bacteroidia > Bacteroidales > UBA932 > Egerieousia. The sequence continues at coordinate 24,868 of DAONEN010000028.1, forward strand.
GTTTTGACTGTTCCGGAGCCGTCAGCTGGCATCAAAACAACCTGATTAGGAGTCTGCGCGTTAGATCGCAAGGCTGTAAAATACTTATTATCAGGAGATAACATTATCATACTATAATCGTATTCTCCTGCAGACAATCTTGTTATCTTTCCGCTTTTAATATCCGCTTTGTAGAAGTCATCGCGTGTGCTAATCTCTCTTTTTGCCGTAAAATAGAATGTCCCGTTTTTCTGATCAAGACGGATAAACTTAATATTCCAGTTTTTGCCGTCTGTAATCTGTCTGGATGTTTTTCCGTCAAAAGATTGATAATAAATCTCCTCCCACATAGAGAAATCTCTAACCATATAAACTCCGTCTTTAACAAATTCCATCTGATCCGGCCACTCAATCCAAGTATTCTGATGCTCTTTGTAAATTGACTCTTTTGCACCCGATATTGGATTAACAGAATAAAAAATCAAATCTTGCTGAACCCTTGGCATCCAAGGTATTATGAATCTGCTGCCGTCAGCGTCCCAAAACGGAATTCCAAAATACTGGTCATCTTTCTCATTAAAATCGGCCCATGTAATTGTCCCTCCGTCTGCGCTGACAAAACCAATTTTAACTTCAGGATTTTTTTCCCCCGCCATTGGATAATGAGTTCTGCGAATTTGATTTTTTACGCTGGACGGATCATAAATTGGAAACATAGGCACCTGACTGTCATCTGAATGATAAAAAGCAATATGCTTGCTGTCCGGACTCCACCAATAAGCGCAGTATTGAGATGGCCTGCCCAAAATTTCTTCATAATAAACCCATGATGCATAACCGTTTAGAATGACTTCACTACCGTCAAAAGTCAGCTGCGTATTCTTCTTTGACGCGACATCATATACAAAAAGATTATTGCCGGAGATGTATGCAATTTTTGAACTGTCGGGAGAATAATGAAATAAAAGCCCCTTTGAAGCAAACTCCTCTTTTTTAAGTTCTGAAATAAAATTGCCCGCCTTTTTGGAGCGTGCTATAGGATTGTAATTTTTATCCTTAATAGATTCGTTTTTACCGCTCTTAATGTTGTACTTGCTGTACATCATTTCCTTACTGTTA
>DAONEN010000029.1:0-22671 GCA_035403105.1 Candidatus Egerieousia sp.
AACTTAAAAGTATTATAAAGCATATCATAAGCTATATAATTGGTATTCCACAACTTATAGCCCTCATATATTCTTCTGTCTATAATGTGCGCAAGCAAGGCAAGCGCATCATTTCTGTCATAATTGTCCAGCTGCTCCAGCTCCTCCAGAGCAATTGGCTTGCAAATTTGAATATGAACCTTTCCTTTTGGCTGCAAAATGCCGGTCAGAATGCTCCTCATATCCTCACCGGGTTCCTTGATATACGGGTGATTATGAGATAAGAACAGCTCCCTTACCTTCATCTTGTCACAAGTTTCCCACTGATATGAAATAGACACTGGAACAATATTCAGCTCATCCAAATTTTTGCTTAATATTTTTCCTCCCGACAGTGAAAACATTTTAAGGATGGTCTGACTTGTTTTGTCATCTCCGTTTTTTGTGCGCCCGTTGCGCTGTGCAATCCACACGGACTGATGTCTTTGGGTGAGCGTATATCTAATATAATCAGAAAGATGCATAGAGCATCTGTAAAAATCTTTTGCATTGCCACTGCGGATTACCTTGAACATCTTGTTGGATTTTCCAATATCGGTAACCAAACCGGGCTGCATAAGATTGTTCCCAAAAGTAATTTCAGAGGTATCAAATCCATTTGAGTACAAAGCTACCTGTAAAAGCGCGGCATCCAATAAAATGTCTCTGTGATTAGAGATGAAAAGGTACCCTTTGTTTTTGTCCAATTTCTCCAGACCCTCACATGTAAAACCGTCTGTTGTCTTATTAGCAATATTGTTTATTGCCGCATCCATCACATTCACTTGGAAATCTCTGACTGATTCAAAGTTATGCAAATCTGCCATTTTTTTTGCACCACCCTCTTTTCCAAAAACATAGTTCATGATTTCTTGGATTTTTTTATCCGCGGCAATGCGACTCATAGCAGCATTAATTTCTGCATCTCTATATGGACGCAAATCATCAAACTTAGTGGATGAATCCACAGGACAACTCTTAATTATCTCTGCCATAATTTTTCCAACCATTTAATAAACATTTTGCTCCATTCTGTCGCATCGGAACCGGCTGCAGGATTAAGTCCAAAACCATGACCACCTGTCTCAAAAATATGCCACTCACAATTCGGCACGTTTGTTTGTTTCAACTTCTCTATAAATGTAACACTATTTTGTATGTCCACGGTCTTATCATCTTTGCACTGCGTAATAAAAACGGGAGCCATACCTGGATACACATGATCCTCAAGAGAATACATGTCCATCTCTTTTTTGTCGCGTTTTGTGGTCCAATTGCACAAATAGCCGGCGCCATGCAAAAAGTTTCTTCTGGATTTTTTATGAGACCAAGGCTTATTCATGCTCACCACAGGATATATCATCCCTGCAAATGCGGGACGATAAAGAGGATTATTTTCAAGCGCCGCACATCCCGCCAAATGTCCCCCCGCAGAAAAACCTATAACCCCAATTTTTGTTGTATCAATATTCCATTTGCCGCAGCGAACACCTGCCTTAATGTAATCAACTGTATGCTTATAATCTTCATAAGCATCAGGATAGTGATTACCATACATCCCTGTACGATAGCGCAATACAAACGCAGCGACTCCATTGCTTCTCATAAATTTTGCAATTTCATGCCCCTCCACATTTATCCCCAGATAGCAATAACTCCCACCGGGAAAAATGATTATTGCGGGGCACTTTAAAGATATCGTTGCCGGATTTGGTTTGTTGTATGAAATAGATTCCGCACTTTTTGGAATATAGACAAACAGTTTGACTCTGTGGGCATTATCTCCAATTTTGGAAGCAGGCCACAATCTCACGCCTCCGTGTTCTAATAAAGAATCATCCGCAAGAGCGAGAGAACTTTTGCTCGCAAAAGAGGAAATTGTCGGGAATAAAAAAAATGAAACCAGAAAAGCTATTAAACAACTTTTTTTCATCTCTAAAATAATATAGGCTCATCAGGCATGTCATCTGTCTCTTTATTCTCCTCAGGTACAGATTCTTTTGGGGCTTTTTTCAAAAGAAGATTGCCTCCGCAATTCTCGGAAATAACCCTCAGCAAATCTTCATCTTCATCATTATCTGCAGAGATCATAACTTTTACATCATCTCTCATTAATGAAACAGCCAAAGGCTCAACACCCATCCTGCAATCTTTATAGTATACCGTTCCATTCTGCGGAATGGTCATAACTCTTGCGTCAAATGAACCGTCATTGACAGAATCCCAGGCATGTCCCGGATAATTCTTTAGAACCGCAAGCTCTTCATCAGCAGCCTTTAAAATATCGGAGCCTTTATACATATAGAATCCTCTCAAGCGGTCATACAAGTATGCAAAATTCTCCCTTTCTTTTACAAGAGAAGTATATTCTTTTATGTACAGCTGCCTAAAGATCTGAGCCTTTCTTAAAGGCTTCTCTCCGTATTTAATTCCGTTCTTCAAATCTTCAGAAGATATTCTTGGAAGAATCTTTGTAACAACAGAACCTTTTCTGAATATCATTTCTCTCTTTGGCATAACATGTCCTATTCCATGGAAAATAACAGGCACAATATCCAGATTTAATTTTTCTGCAAGATAGAAAGCGCCGTTATGGAAAGGCAGGATACTACAATCTGCACTGCGTGTCCCCTCCGGAAAAATCACAATTGAATATCCCTCATCCACAAGCTGTTTCAGCGGTTCTACACAATTTTCAAAGCCATCCTCTACAGAAATAAACTGCGCCTTGCGAATGATTTTTCCATAAAACAGAGAGTGCCATACCCAATGATTTGTCAATACAATAATCTTTGGAGAGAGCTGAAGCAAATACATCAAATCCAAATGACTTTGATGATTGCAAATAATAACGGAAGGCTTTTCAAATGTCTCATTGCTCTCATTAATAAGCGTATGCTCAACACGCGGCATATGTCTTACAATAAATTTTGCAGTGTTCTGAAGGCTCTTGTGCAATTTAGAAGTATCTCTTTCTGAAACAAACATACACTTTACATTCAGCCACAAGCTGACACAGAAAAACACAATTGCACAATACGCAGAGACCAGTATATCAATAAGTTTAGCAGGTGCCAATCTCAAACTGCGGGTACCTTCATATTTGCATGTTGTAATCCAGCGGAACAAAAGAGGAGGAAGAACAAATGCCATTGCAACAACGCATATCATTCCAATTATCGCAACTTCTCCAAGAGAACGCATTGCCGGATGAACTGCAAAAACAAGAGAGCCAATGCCTATTAACATTGTTATGGCTGAGAGAGTTACGCTTGTCTTGTAAGAAGCCAGCAATTTCTTATTATATGCATATTCATACGCACAGCCGTCTACAATAAAGATTGTATAATCATCCCCCATTCCAAAAATAAACGTGGCCAGAATTATATTCACAATGTTAAAACTTGCGCCAAATAGACCCATCAATCCGGTAATCCATATCCAGCTCACCACCATAGGAAGAAAGGCAATCAATGCAGTCTCTACTCTTCCAAACGCCCACCATAAAAAGCCGAATACCAAGAAACTGCATAGGAACAGAACCAAGTTACAATCTCCCTGCAAAACATCAATCATCTCATCCGTCATTGAGAATGAATCAAACAAGAATGGCTCATTAACGCTCTCATGATGATGCTTGCCTGATACAGACTCTGACTGCGCAACCTTCTTAAGATTAGATATATTTTTATCCGCATCAAACATCTTATAGATTTTTGGCAGATTTTTTTCCGGGGTATAAAGTATTGTCAATATCAATGTCTTGCCGGTTGTATCTTTCAGAATATAACCGCTCAACAATGTAGAAGTCAAAGGTTTAAAATAATCGGCATCATGAACCAGAAATTCCTTGTTCATAATTCTTCTGAAAGGTGCAAAAGCATCTTTGCTAAATCCTGCAGAAGAGGCATTGCTCTCCAATGAACTGTTAAGACCGGACCGGTGTTTATCTACCCATGCATTCCACATTGCAATCCTCTCACCTTGAGTCTTTCTAGAAGGCAAAAAGTTTTCAAGCCCCCTGCTTTGCAATGACACTTTGCTCCCGACGATTTTATTAGCAAAAGACTTAAGAGATTCATACTGTGTCAGCGCCTGATCCGTTGTGTTGCCTTGGGCAACGGCATAAACGGCAACATTTCCGGCAGCGGCGGTATGAGCGTTAAATTCCTCCATATCAGCACGCTGACGGGATGTCATATAATTTATTTTATTAAAGTCTCCGCTAAATTTCACTCTCTGAGAAAAGAAAAATAGTATAACTGTCGCGATTATTACGCCCCAGACAATCCAATTTTTCTCCTCCATTTTCAAATTTGTCCATCTTCCAATCCAGCCGCTCTCTATTGATTTGTATTGTTTTTCTCCAACCCAGTGCGGCAAGAATATTACAACAAAAAGTATTACTCCTATCAAAGAAATAGCGGCAAATAATCCAAAGTCTCTCATACCGGCTGCGCTCATAACAAGCAAACTGAAGAATGCGCCAACAGTTGTAATATTTCCCGTAACCATCGGAGATACAATATCTTTCAGCGCCTGCCTTGAATTCCCCACAAATCCGAGCCGCGTAGAATAAACCAACGCATAATCCACTCCGATTCCAAGAATTACAGAACTTGCGGAGAGTGCAATCGCAGAAACACTGGTTTGGAAAAGTCCCATCCAGGCAAAGCCAAACAAGACACCAAACACAACCGGAATACAGATTAAAATTATCGGTTTTAATTTTCTAAAATACCAGCCCAGCAATAAAATTATTAAGAAGAGCGCCAGCATAGAACATCTCACAGAATCTTTATGCATCCTAACGGAGTTTGTAACTGCAATAACGGGCGAACCCAGGAAATCTACTTTAACTCCCTTATTATTAGCTGTTACAGAATCTCTTATTTTCTCCAGATTCTTTACAAGCTGTTTATTTTTTCTGGTCTCGCTTCCACCGTAAGCAGAAGTAAGGGTCATTATTATTCTGGTTGAATCTCCCGTAAACAGGTAATCTCCGATAACTTTATAATCACTGTCCATGCCCATTTTCCCTAACCTCTCAAGAATAGGTTTGGAAAAATGGAGAGGATCGCTCACAATTCCCTGCTGCAAAACCGTTCCCAGAGGAGACAATATCTGACTCCTGTCCTTCTTTAAAATATCGGCAATCCCGCCCGCGGCAATTATTGAGTCTGCCCTGTCATAGTCCTCTTTCTCAAGAAAATACGGCATATTAGAAACAAGAAAATCCGTCACATTCATATAAGCGACGGCATCAATTCTTGTCTGAGCGTCTTTAACACCCTTTATGCCGGACATATCATAGCGGTCAGAAAAATCATCTGCCGCCCTTGTAAGAACATTTATTCTTTTATCTGTTTGTGTCAGAGTATCCCCAAACTCCTCCGCAAGAGAATCATCCGCAGTTTTCTGATAATGCCTCATATCATCTGCGGAGATTATAATCATCACCTTGTCAGCCATTCTTAAATTCTTGTAAATGAACTGACTCTGCTTGTGAGCTTTGCCGCTCCCGTAAGGAAGGAAGCCGGCTATATCCTCATTCATGTTGATAAAGCATGCCGCACCTGCAAAAAGAAGTGCAAGGATTCCCGGGATTATAAATGCCCATTTTCTTCTGCCATGGGCAAAAAAATCATATATTCTTAAGAAGAATTTCTCCATCTGTTAATCAGCTTTTTAGGGTAACCGTATATTGGCGCCAATATTGTCAAAAAAATATTTAAAACTGAAATGCGGGTAAAATCTGTACCGGGACGGAAATGAGATACTCTGTTAACTTGCTCATAAACAGCCTCTATAGGCACAGGTAAAATATCCATGCCTCTCCATGCCGCACGCACAAGTATCTCCAGCTCAAACTCATACCTTGTAGTAAAATAGTGTATTCCATACAGCTTTTTAACAGGATAAATTCTGCACCCGCTTTGAGTGTCAGGAAGTTTAAAACCTGTCTGAACGGTAAACCAGAAATTTGAGAAATTATTTGCAAACTTGCTCTTTCCGTCCTGGCCCCTCATGCCGCGGCTGCCAATTATAATAGTATTTTCTGAAGATGTATTTTTCTCTGCATTAACCATATTGTCAATACATTGCAAAGTATGTTGTCCGTCCGCATCTATAGAGATTGCAAGGGCAAAGCCAAGCTCATTTGCTTTTTTTAACCCTGATGCCAGAGCATAACCTTTCCCTCTGTTCTTAGAGTATGAAATCAGCGCGGCCAGCTTTTCTTTGCGCCCGGCAAAAACATCTCCGGTACCATCTGTAGAGCCATCATTTACGGCAATCACTTTATATCCCGCATCAACCAATGAATCAACAACTTGCCCGGCCGTTCCGCAATTATTGTAGGAAGGCAGCAGTACGCAAGCTCTTAACTCATCAGCTCTATTCATTATGATGTCTTTTAATAACAGTTATAAACTGCAGATATTTTAGCGTAAGATGTCTTGCCGGAAACATCGGCCACATCGCAAGTTGCATCAATAATTCTGCAAACTCCGGCAGGACCGGTCTCATTGATTCCCACGTTCTTCCCTATCTCAATCCAGTTCTCCGCCAACCTCCTGTAAGAAATCTTAAAACAAACTTCTTCATCACTCGGCGTAATCATATTAAAAAACCTTGTATTCTTTGAGGCAACCATTTTAAATTGCTTCCCCATTCCTTTACTAATCAAATCTTCCGCAACCTGCAAAACCATTGCTCCGGGGGTAACCGGACACTGCGGAAAATGCGCTTGATAAATCCAATGTTCCTTATTAAAAATCACTGAGGCACAAATTGTTGCACCTTCTGCCTTAAACTCTTTAACTGTATACAATTCTTCCTGTTTCATATTCTATTCAAAAATATCGTCATCTAACTGCTGATTAGTTTGTCTATTTGAGAAAGTAATTTTTGTTGCATCATTTTGATGGTGCATCTCAAAAGATTTTATATACCCGCTCTGGGTATCAAAGTGCATCATGATATAATCTAATGTCGCCTTAATCTTTGGATTCTTAGGCATTAACACAACAACAAATCCCTCTCTGTCGGGATGATAATTAAGAGAAAAATTCTTTCTGTCAATTGGAGACCCGTTCATAAAAGAGGTTGTAATTCTGCTTATCATGGCAAAAGCCCTGCTTCCTCCGTTGTCTCTTTTTCCATCTCTAACCATGTAGTTTCCCTTAGGCCCGCATACTCCGTACTCTTTCTTTGAGTACTCCCATCTCATATTATTTGGCTTGCGATAATAAAGTTTTCCGCTCCTGTATATCGGATTTGCCAGCACTGCAATTGTCTTAGTTTCAGAGAAATTGCACTCAAGCGTATTCACCGCTTTTGCAGTAGCAATAATCTTGTCATACATTGGTTTGTCAGGGTCTGCAGGCTGTTCCGCTCCCGACATTTTCTCAGATGAAAGCGGCAGGAATGCAAGCGCCGCCAAAGGCAAAAAGACCGCGATCAGTCTTAAATTAATCTTTCTAAAATTCATATCTTATTAACTGCTAAATCTATATATCATTCTAATTATTGCTGCGCTATAAATACAACTCCAATAATAATCAACGCAATCCCAACATATCTTATTGGCGGAATATTTTCATGGAAAATAAATAAGGAGACAAAAGTTCCAAGCACATAACTTATGCTGATAAGCGGATATGCCGCGCTGAATGGAAAATGTCTGAGAATATAAAACCACAATACCGTTGCAGCCCCCATGCATATACCACAAAGCAAAAATGGAAAATTCCAAAAAAGCTGTTTAATGCAATGCCATGTAAACCCCATCTTATCAACCTTTTGCAAGGCAAACTTAAGGAACACCTGCCCGGCAACAAGAAAAGTGCTTTGCACAGTAGAGGTCATAACCAGTTTAAGCATGCTCATATTTTCCGCTATCTAAAAAATTATGTTCAATTTTTTCTCTGTCATATCTTGCTCATCAGGGCAAAAGTATAATTTTTCCCCATCCATGAATCCACAAATAAAATTCTTCTTAGTCCCTTCCGTGCTTTTCCGTCAGAAGACAGGTGCGCAGGTAACACATCATGTTTCAATACTTCTGCTACAACGTAAAAACCGTATGCAGAGGCTGTAAAATATTCCCCGCACAATTTTTTATATACACCCTTAAGTATTCCGGCCGGAATAAAATCATACATTGATTCAATTGACGGATCGCCATCCTCTCCTGTAAAAACAACATCTATATCTTCAAACGTCAAGCCGTGTCCGCTCAAAAAATCTGCCATCCTCTCTCTGCGAATTTTTTCTTTTTTCTCTTTTGAATATTTATCAGAAACATAATAACTCTCAACAGAATCTACGCTGCAGTAAGAACCGGCGCTCTTATTAACAGACATAACAAAACTTGTAGAGCCCTCTGAACAAAAAGCACAATTCCAACAGCCCAGGCGTCTTAAAATCTTAAACAAATCATCATTGCTTTCATCTCCGGCTCCAAGCAAAATAGTCTGAATATCATTATTTTGCAGCTGCATCCATCCATCCAACAACGCCCCTTCAAAGGCAGCCCCGTTGTGAACATGGGTATTATTGTAACCGTGGCACCTCAGCTTAATCGCAACTTGAGAACTGACAGTATTTGGCGTTGAATTTATAAACATAGTTGGCTTAAGAAGAGTCTCATGATTATCCAGCATCCCTGAAATAAATACGTCCGTATCCTCAAAACAGCCAATCCCCGTTCCATTAATTATTGCATCCGGAACATCAACTTTTGCCTCCTTTAAAGCATGCATAGAAGTGGCTATCGCACGTTTAACAATCGGGCTCATCCTGCGCGCCGCAAGTGGCGCTATAAACTCCTTATAATCAGGTTCCTGACATCTAATGAATTTCCCCTGAGCCTTCATGGGATTAAAAATCCCCTCATCGGTCAGAGGTTTCTGAATGGAAATTGCGGAGGCCCCGTTAATATACATCTTTCTCTCCATCACATTGCCCCTCCATCTTTATAATCGGTCTCATATTTAGAGAATATCAAGGACGTGTCATTGCCTCCAAACCCAAACGAATTTGACAACACGTTATTAAGCGGAACATTGTCAATTCTCTTTGCAACAGGAGCAAAATTCAAGCCCGGTATTTGCTCTGTAAATCTCAGATTAGCAGGAATAAAGCGTTCCTGCATTGCAATCAGGCAAATGACCGCCTCCACAGCTCCCGCCGCACTTGTAGGATGTCCCGTCATCCCCTTTGTGGAGCTAACAGGAGGTACATGACCGCAAAACACAGTATCAATTGCATTACCCTCTGATAAATCATTATTTACAGTTCCCGTCCCGTGAGCATTTATATAATCTATTTGATCAGATTGCAAGCCGCTCATTTTTAAAGCATTTCTCATTGCAATCACAGCCCCGTCACCTCCCGGAGAAATTGCCGTCTGGTGGAACGCATCGCAAACATTAGCATACCCCGTTAATTCTGCAACCGGCTTTGCACCTCGCATCTTTGCTATCTTCTCACTTTCAAGAACTATAAAGCCCGCCCCCTCTCCCAGATTAAGTCCGGAACGGTCTGCATTAAATGGACGGCACGGCTTTGTATCCAGTATCATCAAAGAGTAAAAACCGTTAAGATGATACTTTGTAATACACTCACAACCACCTGCTACCACAATATCAGCCCTGCCGCACCTAATCAAATCCGCCCCCATTATTATTGCATTTGCCGCAGCACTGCATGCGGTGGACAAAGTGTCAACGTAACAATAATCTACATCTGTACGTTCAGCTATGGATAGAGTTGTAGTTCCGCTCCCATGCAGTTTAATAAACTGATTCTTAGAGTCATTATTAAGAAAATCCCGATAGTATAACTCACTAAAATCCATACCCCCAACGGTAGTTCCGTTAAGAAATGCAACTTTGATATTTCTATCCGGAAATGAGGCGGCAATAGCAGAATTGCTTAAACCGGCCATCTCCAAGGCTTCACGCGCAGCACTAATGCCCAGCAATGCAGATCTCGTAATCAAAACATCACCGCGCAGGCCCAAAATACCTTTTAAATCAACATTGCTGTAAGGGACTTCCGCACAAGGGAGATCCGTATGAATGGTATCTAAATACTTGAGAGGTCGCATATTAGAATAGCCTCGCAGCAGGGAATCTTTGGTTCGCCCCACTCCGGCTCCGGCAGCAGAAATAACTCCGGCTCCCGTTATGACAACCCTCAGGGACATTAGAATTTCCTATTTTTTTCTATGTATTCTGCCATGGTTTGAACAGAGGAAAAAATCTGCTTGCCCATCTTGGGATCCTTGAGCTTAATCCCGTAATTTTTTTCCATAAGAACAATAAGCTCCAGCGCATCAATAGAATCAAGCCCCAGGCCCTGGTCGCCAAACAAAGGGGCATCACTTTTAATACTCTCAGGCTTTACTCCGTCAAGATTTAGGGACTCAATGATTTGCCCCTTCAACTTATTAATCAAATCTTCCATCTCTTTCTTGATAGTTTAAAGGCGCAATTTACTCATTTAATGTAGAAATCAGTAAGGTTTTGGAGATTAAATTTACCCGCTCCGGGCACCTCTTTTGGAGTAATTACAGCACCAAAAACATCAGCATAGTTTTTTGTACATTCATCCCATACAAGAATAACTCTCTGAGTAACATTTTCTTTAAATAATCCGGCGATATACGTAACCAATCTCCCTGCAGAAAATTTCTCTTTAATAAACGTGGTATTTTCCCCGTAAAACTTATATCTGATGCAAATTTCACCCGCCGCTATATTTGGCAAAGTATAAACAAACAAAGACGGGGATGGGAAGAAATTCTCTCTCTTTATAGTTTCCTGAAAATTCACATCTGTATCCAAAGAGGAAGAGCGATTCATAAAAATCAGCGCAGTATTCTCCTGAATTTTTTTCCCGACAGTTTTTTCATCCTCCTTTGGACTCCCAATAAGTCTGTCAACCAACAATATGCCGGCCTTGCACATTAAATCCATCTTAAAGAACTTAGGATAATCTATACCGCTATTCCTGTAAAAAACATCAAGTCCATCCTTTACAACATTGCTTGCGGCATCATCTCCTCCTTCAGCTCCTTTAAGCCTAATATGATCATATTTATTAATATACAAACCACAATCGGCAGATTTATCCAGCCCGCCAATAGCCTTTGCATACTTTGCACTGTCTATAATCTCCCTCACTTTTTCAACAGACTTAGTATCCTCTGACGCAGACATATCATTGATATTTAGCATTCTGTAAGACAACCTTATAGCGGCATTGCATCCGCCAAAACCTGAAGCAAATTTCAAACATGATGAGCCGTTAATTTTCATTCTCTCTGATATTATATTTGGAGGCGGTTCCGTGCCGGGCACGGTGTAACCATAGGAGGCCGGAATCTCTCCATCCTTGAGAAAATTAGCGCAAAGAATAGTCTCAACAACTCCGCATGCTCCAAGAGTATGGCCGTAATACCCTTTTAATGAGAATGCAGGAACCGAGCTAAGTCCGGCGCGAGAAATGGCAATGCTCTCCATCTGATCATTGTAAATAGTCGCAGTGCCGTGAGGATTGAGAAAGGCCAATGTTCCTTCAGAAGAATCGGCACTTGTTTTTTTTGCAGCAGCAATACACTCATTTAAAGCGCGGTATAAACCTTCTCCCGTCCTCGACGGACCGGAAATATGATTTGCATCATCCGTAATGGCTCCGCTGTCCAGCACAATTTGTTTGCCCCCCACAGCATCTGCTCTCTCATAAATTATGGTACCTACAGCCTCTCCCAAATTTAACCCGCATCTATTTGCATCAAAAGGTTTGCACATCTTGGAAGATAGCGCCTTGAAAGAAGAAAATCCGGAAATTACAAAACGAGTAATCTCATCGGCACCAACAACCACTGCACGGTCATACATTCCGTTCTCTATAATCCTCTTTGCCACAATAGATGCAACAATACCGGAAATGCAAGCATTAGAAATAACTATCGGGACATTGGGATTATTAAAAAACTTTGCAACAACTTTTGCTGTATGCCATAAATCCAGTTGCGGATTTCCATCATGCAAAGGATCGTTTTCATCTAGCAAACCTATGTTTCCCTTTGTAGTGGAGAGAATAAAAACTGTATTTGGATGGGAAACAACAGTAGGATCTTTTGCGGCGCGGAAGACAGATGTCACAATGTACTTTTCCAGCCGCGAAAGATTTTTAACTATTGCATCATTATCTTGTTCTTCAGCTATTTGAGAAACTACAATATTATCTTCCTGAGAAGGATAAAAACCATCGTATTTATTAAGTCCGCTTTTGCCGGCCAGTACCGCCGTCACATTTTCCTGCGTTGTTCCTCCCAATGCAGAAATTATATTATCCCCTGCAACAACTACACTCATCACAAAAATTTTAAAAAATTACTTGAGCCATTTCTTTTTCCATGACTCATAAAAAGCCGGATTCTCCAACACCAGATTGTGTCTCAAATCCGTAAATACCTGCATGCTTTCCCCTTGAGCAGCTAAGATTTTGTTTCCGCTTTTGCTCTTTGCAAACACCTGATATTCATAACATATCTTTGCAGAAACTGTGGGGACATAAGTAATCTTAACCTCAACGTCATCTCCATATTTAAGAATCTTCTTATAGTCAAAACTAAGTTTAACTATTGGAGCGTAATAGCCGTTACTGAATATTTTCAAATACTCAAGTCCGTACTTCTTTCCAAATGCTTCACGAGCCTGCTCAAAATACATTGCATAGTTACCGTGCCACACAATGCTCATTGAATCTACTTCACTGAATCTTATACAGATACGCGTTGCAGCGCTTATTTTTTTTGCCCCCTTTATACCGCATCTGATTTTTGTGAAGCTATTATTTTTAACTGCGGGCATTACTATTTTAAAGCAATTTTCAACTCGCAGTCAGCCATAAGGTTCATCATGTGGTCAAGCACTTTTGCGGACGCAAGTATAACACCAAGCATGTCCTCCTTAACCGCAATATGAGTTGTAATTTCATCCCCGGTTTTTGGCAGCTGATATACATTAAGATTTTTAATGCCGCCAATAAGTCCCATTCTTACAGGCATATTGCGCAGCTTATCATAATACCCAATTCTTGCAGCGCAAGTCTGAGCCATATTTTCTACTATTCCCGACGGCTGAAAAATTCCATCTCTTACAAACGGATTATCTGAAGCAATATGATACAGGGTAGATGCAACATCCTGTTCTTCATCATACTCTATCATCTTCTCTATCATTATGAAAGGAGGACGTTGCGGAAGGAGCTCCTCAACTTTTACCTGTTCAAGTTCTTCTGCTGTTTTCTTAATTTTTTCCATATATGCATATAATTCTAACTACCTTGTTATTTAACCTTACCGCTCTCCTCTTCATTCCAAAAATCATAAAAATTGAACCACTGCAAAGGGCACCTTTTTAGCACACCCTCCAGTTTCTTTACATAAGCCTCACCATAGGCCGCCGCCCTTGCATCTCTCCCCTTAATGGAATCGTCGATTGTAAGTGGCTCAACATAGATGTTATACGTTAATCCTTTTCCGCGCATTACAAACATTGTAAGAACTTTGGCTTTGTAACGGTCCGCAAGATAATACGCCCCAATGGGAAATTGTGCGGATGCGCCAAAAAAATCATAAGTATGAATGCGACGTCCTGTGAAAACTCTGTCCGTCGTAAGGGTAATCATGTTGTGAGCCTCCAATTCATCCGTAATATTGAAAATATGAGACATGTCCTCCATAACCGGAATCATAGAGATATTGTTTTTTGCCATGGCATCTGAACGTAACTTTTGCATCTGAGCCGTTTCATTTGCATAAGCCACAACCTTCAAAGGCTTTTTCAAACGTCCGCAGACATAAGCAGAAATCTCATAGTTGCCAACGTGAGCACTAACAATTATCAAAGGATCAGCACCTTCTGCATAACCGTAAAAATACTCTCCGCCCTTCATATTGATCTTAAACTTATCTGCGCCCCCGCTGAAAACAAAAAACCTGTCAAGTAAATTTTTTCCAAAAATTATATGGTTGCGATATGTCCCTATTTCAGATTTAAGCCAGCTGAATTTTTGGCGATGTCTCAAATAATTATAAATAGATTGAGCACGTTTATGCCTGAAAATCAAATAGTAAAGAATAACAAACGGCAGCACACAGTAAACAGCGCGCAATGGCACATGCCTAAGCAAATGCTCCAGCTGATTCTGCCTTTTGTCTCCTCCATCCGTTTTCCCGGACCACTTGATTTTCTCTTCCATTTTGCCTATTTACTTTATCCTAAGCCCTATACATATCATCCTTCATCGTCTGCGCACCATTCCCTGTCTGCAGCATGGCATGCTAATATCCTATGTATTAAGGCCTCCGTTAATTTCAATAACCTGTCCCGTAATATAAGCCGCCTTATCGGACACCAGAAAAGCCACCAAATCAGCAACTTCCTCCGCCTTGCCAAAGCGTCCAGCCGGAATAGTATTTTTTAAAGTATTTTCATCCAGCTCCTTAGTCATGTCAGTTTCCACAAAACCCGGCGCAACCGCATTAACGGTAACGCCTCTCTTTGCCACCTCAAGCGCAAGAGCTTTTGTTGCAGCAATAATGCCTCCCTTGGCAGCTGAATAATTAGTCTGTCCCGGCATTCCTTTTATTCCCGACAGTGATGCAACACTTACAATTCTTCCCCATCTCTTTTTTAACATATCCCCCTGCACTTTTCTTGTGACATAAAAGAATCCGTTAAGATGAGTATTGATTACGCTGCTCCAATCTTCATCCTCCATCCACATCATCAGAGTATCTTTTCTTATCCCGGCATTGTTTACAAGCACAGCAATATAATCATCTGTATGAGCTGATGACCAAGATGTTATGGCTGCGTCTACGCTCTTTAAATCTGCCACGTTAAACTGCAGCAGCTCTGCTTTTCCACCAACCTCTTCAATTGCTTTTTTTGTCTCAAGCGCCGCATTCTCTCTGCTCATGTAATTTATAATTACAGGATAACCCTCTTTTGCAAGAGCTTTGCAAACTGCGCTGCCTATTCCGCGGGAGCCTCCGGTAACCAAAGCGTATTTCATACTTATAGCTGTTTATTTTTCAAATAGTTCTCAATGTTATTTATATCATCATACTTAGGAGTATCCTCAATAAATACAGGACAAATTTTTCTAGCCTCTTTATAAATCGCCAATGTTTTTGGAGCTAGTTTTTTCTGAATTTTCAGATATTCTATGGCCTGAATAATTGCCATTACATGAATTGCCATTACTTGATAGCCATTCTCTATAACTCTTGCAGCTATCTCCGCGGAGTTTGTACCCATGCTTACAACATCCTGATTATCATTATTATTAGGAATACTGTGAACACACATAGGCATTGACAATGTCTGACACTCGGCAGTTGTAGAGGTTGCCGTAAATTGTGAAGCCTGCAAGCCATAATTAAGGCCAAGTTTCCCAAGATTTACAAAAGGCGGAAGGATGCCGTTGATTCTGTCGTGAAATAAATAATTCATCTGCCTCTCGCAAAGCATTATCTGCTTGGTCATTGCAATCTTCAGTTTATCCATTTCAAAAGAGATGTAATCACCGTGGAAGTTTCCGCCGTGATAAACATTCTTTGTCTTTGGATCCACAATAGGATTATCGCATGCAGAATTTATCTCTTCCATCAGCACGCGTTCCGCATTCTCAACCTCTTCATATACAGGTCCCAGCACCTGAGGCACGCAGCGCAAAGAGTAATATGACTGCACCTTTTTCTGGAATATTTTCTCTGTATGCGCATGGAATAATTCCGTCTCTCTCTGCTGAAGGCACTTGCTGCCCTGCGCAATTTTTCTCATCTGCGTCGCAACTTTTATCTGACCGCCATGCCTCTTTGTCCTGTTCAAAACATCGGACATAAAATCATCATAAGAACTTGTGATTTCATTCACCATCACAGATGTAAACACGCCCCAATTAAGAAGCCTCTTTGCAAGCAGCAAATTCACAAGGCCAATTCCCGTCATCATAGACGTTCCGTTAGTTACAGAAAGTCCTTCTCTTATATGAACTTCAAACGGCTTTAACTTATTCTTTTTCAGAACATTTGCAGTAGGCTGCAATTTGCCTTTATAAAAAACCTCACCCTCCCCAATTAAACACAGCGCAATATGCGCAAGTTGAACCAAATCTCCGCTTGCCCCAACACTTCCGTGTTCCGGAATCATAGGGCAAATATCCAAATTGATAAAATTCACAATCAGTTTAACCAAATCTACATGCACGCCGGACTGAGCCTGCAAAAAAGTACATAGCCTTGCAAGAAGAGCCGCCCTTACGTAAATCGTATCCAGAGGTTTTCCCGCTCCAGTGGAATGACTGCGTATAATATTGTACTGCAGTTGTTTAAGCTGGCTATCATCTATCCTCCACTGAGCCATTGGACCAAATCCGGTATTTATGCCGTAAATGATTTTGTTCTTCTCAAACTTTTTAAGGAATTCATAGCAGGCATCTATCTTCTTTATAGTCAGTGGTTCTATTTTAACCTGACCTTTGCGGAAGACAATATCCTCAACCTGTTTTAAAGTAATTGTGTCTGTTAAACTGTTCATTATAAGTACATATCCTTTTTAAGCCACAAGTCTCCCGACAGTTTTATCTGCGGAACAATTGTAAAACTTGATATCTTTTTCATAAGTTTTATTCATTGCAAAACAGCTAATTACCTAGCGTTTGTTTCAACAGCTCCGCCGCCGCCTGAATATGCTCAACCCTGCCTACATCCAGCAGCTGCAAATCTTCTCTGTACGCCGCCTTAATCCTATACTTATCCGCCTGAGAAAGATAGAAATCAACTATCGGGAACTTCTCCGGCATGCTCCTCATAAGTTCAAAAATCTTTGGAGATATGACATGAATTCCCGCAAAGGCATAGGGCTTTAACTCTTTGGTTTTCAAAGAACCCGCCTTTTCCGCCGCAATGTCCGCAAAAGGAGATTTTACCTCTCCCGTCTTAAGATTTTCCCAAGCCATAAGGTTATTTCCGCCATCAAAAAGAAACCTTCTGTCACTGTCTCTTTTGCTGACTATCAAAGAGGCCAAAATATCAGATGCCGCCCCCGCATGCCCTCCGCAATGACCGCACTCTTCTCCGGACATCCCGGCAGCACAGTCATCATACAAGCTTCTCAAATTCAGATTGGAGACAATGTCCACATTATGAACAAGAAAAGGCTCCCCGTCATTAAGAAGCCTCTCTGCATGTCTTATTCCTCCGCCCGTATCTCTCAATAAATCAGACTCATCTGAGAAAGAAACATTTAGTCCAAATGATTTATTCTCTTTAACAAAATCTAAAATTTGCTGCCCAAGATAATGGACATTTATAACTATATCTTCAAAACCCTCGCTCTTAAGTTTTATCAGCAGCCACTCCAAAAGCGGTTTTCCTCCAACCTCAACCATAGCCTTTGGCTTTGTATCAGTCAAAGGTCTTAATCTTGTTCCCAGTCCCGCTGCAAAAATCAATACCTTCATTTACTATCTTTTAGATCCCGACAGATTAATCTACAATTTCACTTTTTTACAACTCCTGCTCAACATCAATTTCTCTATGAGTCACTATCACTTTGACATTAAACTTCTTAGCAACATGGGCAGCAAGATGCTGAGCGCAATAAACAGACCTATGCTGTCCGCCGGTACATCCAAAACTTACCATCATGTGAGTAAATTTCCTCTCCATGAATTTTTTTACATGAGAATCCACCAAATCATAAACATTCCCAAGGAATTTGGTTACGCTCCCCTCATCCTCCAAAAAGGTTTCAACCTCCTTGTCAAGTCCGTTAAATTGTCTAAAGTGCTCAAACTTTCCGGGATTCTCAACTGCCCTGCAATCAAATACATAACCGCCTCCGTTGCCGCTGTCATCCTGGGGAATTCCTTTTTTATAGGCAAAACTAAAGATATGTACAACCAATCTTGTATCGTTTCTCAAATCTTGCAGTTGTCTCATCTTTGTCAGTTTCTCCAAAACCTCCTGCATATAAGGATACTCATCAAAAGGCTTAACAATCAGCTTCTTAAGATTGTCAATTGCAAAAGGCACGCTCTTAAGAAAATGAGGTTTCTTTTCAAAATATCCTCTAAATCCGTACGCTCCAAGAACTTGCAAAGTACGGAACAATACAAAAAGTCTAAGGTTCTTATCAAATTTCTCTTTAGGAATCTGCACATATTGTTTAAGTCCGTTCCTATACTCTTCTATCAACTCCTCCTTAAGTTCATCTGAATAGCTTGCCCTCGCCTGCCATACAAAAGAGGCCAAGTCATAATAGAAAGGTCCTTTTCTTCCACCCTGAAAATCTATAAAATACGGCTTACCATCCTTCAGCATAATGTTCCTTGCCTGGAAATCTCTGTACATGAAAGTATCAAGATTGCCTCCCTCTTTTATAAGGTCATCGGACATCTTCTGCATATCTTCATAGAGCTTAATCTCACTAAAGTCCAAGCCTGTTGTCTTAAGAAAACTATACTTAAAGTAATTAAGGTCAAACCACACATTGCGCTCATCAAAGGCAGGCTGAGGATAACATATACTCCAATCCAAACCACGGCCGCCCTCAAATTGAAACTTCGGCAGAAGGGATATTGTGTTCTTTATCAAAGAGGTCTCGATTTCATCATAATGTCCCCTGTCGCGACCTTTAGAAATTGAATTAAACAATGTCACGTCCCCAAGATCTTCCTGCAGATAATAGGTATTGTCCTTGCTTACGCAATAAATTTCCGGAACATTAAGGCCCGCCTTTTTGAAGTGCTTTGCAAGCTTAATAAAGGCGATATTTTCTTCCACTGAAGTTCCCTTGGCACCTATGGCTGTTGTATCTCCCGCAGTAAGGCGGAAATAGCGTCTATTGCTTCCGGAAGAGGGCAGTTCAACATCTCCAACTGCTTGTTTATGTGTATATTGTTCAAATAAATCCTCTAGCTGTTTCATATGCTGTTTTTGTAGGTTTTTAAGCATGCTTACGTATTTCGCAAATTTAATGAAAAAGCCATGAAAACAGAAAAATACCTTCTCAATCTGAATAATTCTGTACCTTTGGGCAGAATTAATTTTTTTTTGAAATGAGTTTAAACAAAAAAAACAGCAACGCAATAATGGAAGACATCTGTTATTGTTCAGATAAATACCAGTACACAATGGGCAAGTCCTTCCTTGATTGCGGGATGAAGGACAAAATCGCATACTTTAACGTATTCTTCCGCAAAGCGCCGGATAATAATAACTGGGCGGTAGTTTCAGGTACAAAAGAGGCAATGGAAATGATTGAAAGCCTTGGGCATAAAACTCCCGAGTTCTTTGAAAAATTTCTCCCCGGACCTGAATATAAAGAGTTCAGAGAGTATGCGGCAAACATGAGATTTACAGGCAATGTCTATGCAATGAGAGAGGGAGAAATTGCATGCCCTCGTGAACCGATAATCACAGTACAGGCCCCGATTATTGAGGCACAAGTCCTTGAGACACCGCTTCTTTGCATTATGAATCACCAAATGGCAATTGCCACAAAGGCAAGCCGAGTATGCAGAAGCACTAATAAGGCAGTGAGTGAGTTCGGAAGCCGCAGGGCGCATGGTCCATGGGCTGCAACTTACGGAGCAAAAGCCGCCTATATAGGCGGATGTGCAAACTCCTCCAATGTTCTTACTTCAGAAATTTTTGACACTGTCGCTTCTGGAACAATGGCTCACAGTTTTGTCACCGCTTTTGGATGCACTATCGCAGGAGAGTACAAGGCATTTACATCATACATCAAGACTCACATGACAGAGCCGCTTATTCTTCTAATTGACACATACGATACAATTAACTGCGGTCTTAAAAATGCAATTCGCGCATATAAAGATTGCGGCATAGATGACTCATTTACAAATGGTTACGGCATTCGCTTAGATAGCGGAGACTTGGCATACCTAAGCCGCAAATGCAGAGAGATCCTGGACAAGGCCGGAATGAATAAATGTAAAATATTTGCTACCAATGCTTTGGACGAATATTTAATAGCTGAACTTGAACAGCAGGGAGCGTGTATAGATTCTTACGGTGTAGGAGATGCTATTGCAACCAGCAAACATAACCCTTGTTTTGGTAATGTATATAAGCTGGTCCAGATTGATAATCAGCCTGTTTTAAAAAGATCCGAAGATAAGGTAAAACTCATTAACCCCGGATTCCAAATTACATACAGGTTAATGCAAAAAGGGCTGTTTAAGACGGATATCACGTGTCTGCGCGGAGACAATACTTCCAAATTGATTGAAGCCGGAGATGAGGTTCCGATACAGGCAGAATTTGATGAGACCCAGCAGAAAAAATTTGCAAAAGGAAGTTATACGTGGAAAACTCTTCAGACTCAAATGATTAAAGATGGAAATATCTGCTATGAAGACATATCTGTTAAAGAAAAAAGGGATTATTATCTGACAAATCTATCCAGTTTCAACCCAACTGAACGCCGTCTGATTAACCCTCACTTCTATAAAGTGGACATTTCCAATGAACTTTATGATTTGAAGATGACGCTTGTAAATCACTTGATTAAAGAGATTAATGACTTCAAAAAACAGGATGTATAGAATCCAAAGAACAAATTTTAAGAGTACTAAAACATCTGCACAATGGAGAAAAAGATTTACATTCACGTTATTGTCGATATGCTTTATGACTTTATAGACGGCTCTCTTGCATGTGAAAACGGAGAGAACGCCGCGCATAAAGCCGTTGAATACATAAACAAACATCCTGAGCAAAAGGTTCTTTACGTTTGCGACCATCATCCCGCAACTCATTGTTCATTTAAGAGAAACGGAGGAATTTGGCCGCCGCACTGCGTCAGAAATACTCACGGCGGAGCTATCCACAAAGCATTTACAGATGATATTAAAAATTCCTCCAACAGACCCGGCAAAAATAACAAGTACTACAAAGGCTGCAATCCTGAAAAGGAGCAATACTCTGGATATGAGGCTGTTTCATCCGCAGGTGTCTCTCTTGGAAAAGCCATCAAATCTGCTGCAATGGCAGCAGGCTGCGATGGAACAATTTTTGTTGCTGTCAGCGGCATCGCAACGGAATTTTGCGTTAAGGCAACCGTCACGGATTTGCTTAAAAATGGTTATGAAGTTGGGCTGCAGAAAGATGCGCTTGCATGGGTCACAAGAAAGGCACATGAGGAGACTCTTAAAGAGCTTAAGGATAAGAAAGTTACAATGATAAATGCGTAAGGGCGCCAAAGGAAAATATCACATTAATATTCACGACAGTTTAAAGAAATGTCGCAGCATTTGGCTTACAGTACTCGCTCTTTTTGCCTTTGCAGCATTACAGAGCTGGAGCAGACCGGACGCTCTGCGTCACGGAAGGATAGAAGCAGCAATACAGAAAGACACCGTTAAAAAAGGGAACGATTCCACCATAATAACTCCTTACAGGGAGAGGGTTGATTCTCTTGCAGGCCTAAACCTCAGCATGGATTCATTGCGCCGCATGGGACTGTCAACCAAAGTGTTATTCTCCATTGACTCAATTTATAAAGCAGACTCCATAGCCTCAATTATTATCTATACGCCGCGTGAAAAAAGGAAGATGCACAGAGACAGCGTAAGAGCGTACAAAGACAGCGTACTTGGTGCAACTCCGCGTGTATTAAATACTTATGTATTTCCCGATAGTGTAATCAATCACAGGCTGTTCATGTGGAAACACAACACTTATGTAAACAGCCAGGAGATCATGAAGTTTGATACCTCATTCAACTACCACTTCTATGACTTGCCGTTTTATAAAAACGATGTAAATGCCCAATATTTAGGAACTTCCGGAAGCGCCGCATTGCCGTTCAATTATTTTAAGAGAGAGCACGTAGATGTATTTCCGTTTTTTGATGTGCAGTTGCCTTACACTTATGTTCCGGAAACAATGCCATTCTATAATGTAAAAACGCCTTATACAGAACTTGCATACTGGGGGACTCAGTTTGCCACAAAAGAGAAAGAGGAGGATAACATAAAATTCCTGCATACACAAAACTTCACTCCATCCTTCAATTTCCTTGTTATGTATCAGAGATTTGGAACAAACGGCATGCTCGCTAATGAAAAAACCGACTTTAGAACTTTCACTCTTACAGGCAATTACCTTGGAAAAAGATACGTGGCGCAAGGCGGCTATATATTCAGCAGGCTAAAAAGAAATGAGAACGGAGGAGTCTCTGATATCACGATGGTTACAGATACAACCATTGATGCAAAGACAATCCCCGTCTATCTTTCTGACGCATCATCAGTACTGAGAAGAAACACTTTTTTCATTACTCATACTTATGGAGTGCCAATAAATCTTTTTGCAAAAAGAGATTCTCTTGGACATAAGACGGACACCCTTAAAACAGGAGAAGGGACCATCACCTATTTTGGACATTACGGCGAATTTTCCACATATTCAAGAAGTTATACTGATGCCATTGCAACAACCGATACAGTAGGACGCTCGCTTTATAATAACAGATTCTACATAAACCCTACCGCTACTTTTGACTCCGTGAGAGTAAGAAAATTGGAGAACCGCTT
>DAONEN010000030.1:0-18575 GCA_035403105.1 Candidatus Egerieousia sp.
ATTCACCAACTCCAACAATTATAGAGGCAGCTTCATACATGTTTCAAAACCAAACAGTTGAAAACATTACAAGCACTGCCGCCTCAGCAAAAAACATAGAAGACACGTGTAAGAGTATATTTGATATCATAGAGGACGCAAAGGCAAACCAAAAGAAAGCAATTTGCTTTGTAACTGGTGTCCCAGGAGCTGGCAAAACGTTAGTAGGGCTAAGAGTTGCAGTGGAACAACAGGATAAGGACAAAAATATTCCTGCTGTATATCTATCTGGAAATGGACCGCTTGTGGCCGTCTTACGTGAAGCTTTGATTAGAGATAGTGTAAATCGTGCGGGGGAAAAAGGAGAACGTTTAACTAAGGCAAAAGCTCGTTTAACTGTAGAAGAATTTATTCAAAATGTTCATCACTTTCGCGATGATTGCATTTTAAAGCAAGGTCCACCACCAGAGCACATTGCAATCTTTGATGAAGCCCAACGCGCATGGACAAAAGAATATGCATCATCATGGATGGCAAGGAAAAAGAATGTATCAGACTTCAACTATTCTGAGTCTAACTTCTTGATTTCCTGCTTAGATAGAAATACTGATTGGGCTGTGGTGATTTGTCTTGTGGGAGGTGGCCAGGAGATAAATAGTGGAGAAGCTGGTATAAGCGAGTGGTTTAATGCACTAAATGAAGAGAAACTTTCCAATTGGGATATTTATGTTTCTCCTAATCTTCATGATAGCGAATACGCTGCCGAGGATGCTCTAAAAACTTTAGTTAATCAAGAGAGGTTGCACTACAATGAGTCATTGCATCTTGCAGTTTCTATGCGTTCTTTTAGAGCTGAAAAACTTGCTCTATTTGTAAAAGAATTACTTGACTTACGTCGTGATGTTGCGGCCTCAACTTACTTAGAATTAACTAAATATCCGATTGTACTAACACGTTCAGTAGAAGCTGGTAAGACATGGATTAAAGAACACGCTAGGGGAAATGAAAGGTATGGTATTATGGTTTCTTCTCAGGCGTATAGGCTGAGACCTTTCGCAATCACAGTTCAACTACAGACAGATCCAGTCCATTGGTTTTTGGATGATAAAGATGATATTCGTTCTTCATATTTTATGGAAGACGTAGCAACTGAATTTGATGTTCAGGGATTGGAACTTGATTGGGGTTGTATTGTCTGGGATGGCGATATGAGATATACGGACAATGGTTGGGATCACAATGATTTTAAAGGCTCTAAGTGGCAGCATATCAATAAAGAAGAAAGACAGTTATATCAAAAAAATGCCTATAGAGTTTTGCTAACTCGTGCTCGCCAAGGTATGTGCATTGTTGTCCCTGAGGGTAACAATGAAGACGCAACCCGCAAATCTGAATTCTACGATACCACCTACAACTATCTGAAATCCACCGGGATTAAAGAACTCTGAATTTAAAATCAAGCGGTGCGGCACAAATGCACCGCACCGCCTAGTGGTTTAACGCGCTTCGCGCGAAGCTGCACGCTCCCTACGGTCGCGGGTCTGTGCCCTTGTTATCATTACTCCCTAAAACCTAATACCTAACCTGAACTCTATCGCATACCCATTACCCTTAATCTCCTCCATTATAGCAGATTGCCCTCCAATACCAATAAAATAATACTTACTCTTCTGAATATTCACGCCAGTCATGAAATAAAGCGCAGTCTTCTTATCGTTCAACTTAAAATCTACACCAAACGCAGGATCACACATCAAACCCTCAACAGTCCTATTTGAATTGCCCCCAAGGTCAATAGAATAACCCACGTCACCAACAAAAAAAGGAGAAACCTTCCCCTTGGTAAGATTTGCCTTAACTCTAAAGAAAACAGGAATAAGATCTTTGCTGTCATTGCCCTCATTCTCTATGCCGGCTATATATGACTTATAATAAAGCGCATCTGTATAACGATAACCGGCGCCAATACCCATAAAAAGATTATCATTAAACCTATATCCATTAATCATGGAAATGTTTAATGAGTAGTTGGTCATATTGTCCAGACCAAAATTTCCTCCGATTTCAATAGTTTTTTCATAACCCTTGTTTTGTGCAAAAATTGAAGAAAAAACAAAAATTGCTAAAACTGTAAAAAATAATTTTTTCATAAAATTTAATTTTTAAAAAAGTTTATAAACGTGGTTACATAATTAATAAGTTATTTCAACTTGCCTCAAAAATAGGGGAGCATAGTGACAATTTCTGTCGCGAATAAAAAATTAAGCGGTGCGGCACAAGTGCACCGCACCGCCTAGCGATTTAACGCGCTTCGCGCGAAACTGCACGCTCCCTACGGTCGCGGGTAATGCTTGCAAGCAAGCAATTACCTTGTTATAATTACTCTACGGTAACTTGTCGTTACCTTATTTTCTTTGGTTAGCGGCACGCCCTTTTTCTGTAAGAAGATATTTTTGCCGCGGATGTTTTGGACTATCCGGATATAGCATGGTAATATATCCGGCTTTTATTGCAGGGAAAAGATATTTCTTTTACTGATAATTGCTTGCCATTCAGTATTTTAATTAAAGATTGGAAATAAGAAAAACTTATCGGGAGCTTGTCGGGTACTTGTCGGATAGAGCACTGTTGCCCCGCCAAGCACCCATTGCTGCTTTGTTATATTCCATAAAACTCTGATATGACGGTATTGTGACAGCTTTTGTCACATATTTATTAATTTTTATATGTTTTGTTATAGAACATATATTTGTTTTATAATAAAACAATATTATATTTGTGAAAATTTAAATAACATGATAAACAATAGTGAGATAGGAAAACGTATTGCATATCTGCGCAATAATAAAGGATTGTCACAGAAAGAATTAGCGGATAGTGTGAATATTTCCAGGCCGTCTTTGGCTCAGATTGAAAGAGGGCACAGAAATGTAAGTGTTACTGAGATGGTGAAATTTGCTGATAATTTGAATTTTTCCATTGACGAAATATTGGCAGAATCCTTTTCATATGTCAAGAAATACAAGATTGGGGGAATGAAACTAGCTGAACTGCATGAACCTGAGGTTAGGATATCTATCCCCAAATTTAATGCTGATAAGTTTAAAAACGTAATTTTGTACATACTAGAGAAATGTGCTGGCAGACCAAATGTGGGTGAAACGGTACTCTATAAGTTGCTCTATTTCTCTGATTTTAATTACTATGAAAAATATGAAGAACATCTGTCGGGAGCGAAATATAGAAAATTAGAGAATGGGCCAGTGCCTTTTGGGGTGGATGATGTTTTGCATGAAATGGAGTCTGACGCAAAAATAAAAAGTTTTACCGCTGACTATTTTGGATACAAGCAAAAGAGATATATGCCTATGGTTGAGACTGATAAAAGAATGTTTAATGGTGCGGAGATAGAGGTAATGGATAAGGTTATTGAGCAAATGGGAGGGATGTCTGCAAAAGAGATTAGCAATTATTCTCATGAGGATATGCCATGGAAGGCATCCAAGGATAGACAAGTGATTAATTATGAATTAGCATTTTATAGGGTTGCGCCATTTTCCGTGAGAGGGTATGATGAAGATAGAGAGGTTGCCGGAGTTTGAAAAAGATTTAAAATTTCTTTCAAAGAAATATCCAACACTGTCAGAAGATATTGATGTCCTATGCCAAGTCTTGCTTATTAATCCTGATGCAAGACCTTCTTTTAGCTTCCAAATCAACATGTTACATATACAGACCTGTGTTGTAAAGGTTAAAAAAATAGCAAGCCGCTCGTTTAAAGGGAGAGGTGTTAATAGTGGATTCAGACTTATATATGCTTATATACCAGAGGAATCTAAAATAGTGCTAGTGGAATTGTATCACAAAAATGTCAAAGAAGTTGAGGACAAGGAGAGAATAGTCAGGTATTTTAAATAGCACTCTGTTATAGCAGAGTGCTATTGCCTTGCCACGATGTGCGGCAAGGCAATTAGGGGTTTAACGCGCTTCGCGCGGAGCTGCACGCTCCCTACGGTCGCGGGTAATGCTTGCAAGCAAGCAATTACCTTGTTATAATTACTCTACGGTAACTTGTCGTTACCTTATTTTCTTTGGTTAGCGGCACGCCCTTTTTCTGTAAGCAGATATTTTTGCCGAGGGTGTTTTGGACTATCCGGATATAGCATGGTAATATATCCGGCTTTTATTGCAGGGGAAAGATATTTCTTTTACTGATAATTGCTTGCCCTTCAATATTTTAATTAAAGATTGGAAAATATATAAGAGTCAAAATTTATATGCTTTTTTTGAGGCATATTTATAGGCATTGTTTATTAAGTCCAAAATTATAAAAAATCAGATATATGGTAAGTTTAGAATAGCTGCATTTTTCTTATCTGATGAAATTTGTGCTGACGCGGGTGGGTTCTGGTTGTGGGGTCTCTTTGCCGTGGGTGTTTTTCATTAGCCAGGCAAGGTTTTTTGCTAGGGAGCGCATTATCTGCATTCCTTCTTTGTCTTGGGCGGCTTCTCCAGGCATAAGGCCGTGAACCCCGTTCCAGTATTGTGATGTAGCAAGAGGCATGTTGTTGATAGTAAAATACTTGTTTAGTCTGTCGAGAGCAGCAGTATCACCGCTTCTGCGACAAACTGCAACAGCGGCTCCAGGCTTGTACATAAACAAATCTGAACTTGAATAGAACAAACGGTCCAGAATTGCGCATAGGGCTCCATTGGGGCCGGCATAGTAAACTGGTGAACCAATGACAATTGCGTTTGCTTCTATTGCAGCGGCTCTGATTTTTTTGTACGCTTCATCTTGGAAAGCGCAGACGCCGGTTTCTGCGCATTTGTTACAGGCAATGCATCCCATGACAGGCTTGTTGCCTATGCCAATTATCTCATAATCAATACCGTTCTTGTTTAGTTCTTTTCCTATTTCTGTTAATGCCAATGCGGTGTTGCCGTTGTTGTGAGGGCTGCCGTTAATTAGTAGTGCTTTCATTTTGATTTTTTTCAAAGTTATAAAAAAAGGTTGTGGCACAATATTGCAAAGTGGTGCCACAACAAAAATTATTATCTTTGAAAACAAATTTTAAATCAAATTATCATGGATGTAAAATTTTTTAGATGCAGACATTGCGGCAATATAATTGCCTATGTACACAGCAGCGGAGTACAAGTTATTTGCTGCGGGGAGCCTATGCAGGAACTAATTCCTAATACTACAGATGCAGCTCAGGAAAAGCACGTTCCGGTTGTTGAAGTTTCCGGGAATAAAGTTACGGTTACGGTTGGAAGCGTTGAGCATCCAATGACTCCGGAGCATTACATTCAGTGGATTTGCCTGCAGACTAAGCAGGGCAACCAGCGCAAAGAACTTGCTCCAGGTGAGAAGCCTGTTGCTTGCTTTGCGTTATGTGAAGGTGATGAGGCTGTTGCAGCGTTTGAGTATTGCAACCTGCACGGTCTTTGGAAGAAGTAAATTTGTATTGATTTTGTAAAAAAAGGCCGTCGGAATGCGGCCTTTTTTATGTTATTTTACTAAAACAAGTTCATCTGTGTTTTCCAGTTTGCCGTGTTTATCGTAGGCTATGGACTTGACCGGACCTATTCCGCGCGCGTACCAGTTGATGGTGTGTTGCGTCGCTCCAAACATCATGGCTCTGGCCTTTTCCGTCTGCTCAATTTTGCAGCATTCATAGGTAACGCCGTTTATTGTAAGTTTCTCAATAGCAGTTACTTTCCTATTTGTTGCCAGTGCCGTTATTTTTAGGAACTTTATCTTTACAGAGAAACTGTAATCAGGCAGAGTTTGGCCGACTTTTGGGTTAAGCGGAAAATATTGAGGATCACCTGTTCCCACAAATGAGGTGTCTACATCTTTGGTTTTCCCCGTCTTTTTGTCTTTAAAAGTTGCGTGTACTGCAACCTTTGGTGCTGATAAGTAAAGGTCTCCGTTCTTGATAGTTGCAGTGCATGTCATGTCTCCCATCTCCTGAAGCTTTTTATTCTCATCCAACATCTCTATTTTCATTGCAAGCGTTCCATTGTTTTGGTCTGTCATACTGGAGTTTAGAATAGTCGTTCTAGTGTAACCGTTAATTTTGTTGCTGGCATTTTTTTCTGCTGTAATCACGATAGTTCCTGATTTTGTTGCAACGAACGGTTCTTGTGCCTGTGCTTTTTGAAATGTGGCAATTGCTGATAACGAAAGCATTGCCCATGCGATTGCAAATAGTATTTTTTTCATAGATTTTGCGTTACTTTGTTTTGTTCCGCCTTGCCCTGCGTTGTGCTATGTGCCTCTCATAACAAAGGTATAAAAAATACGTATGCAGCAGAGCAGATTACTTTTAGGAATTTTGTGAATTGTAAATACATATTATTATGAAAAAGAAAGTTGTGATCATGGGTGCTACTTCCGGTGTCGGAAAGATGCTGGCTATCAGGTTTTTACAAGATGGTTTTATTGTGGGTGCCGCAGGCAGACGAGCGGAGCTGCTAGAGGAATTGAAGAATCAGGCTAGTATCATTGCATGTACAAATACAACTGAAAGTGCTGCATGTTGCAGAGACAGATGCTTTACAAAAGTTATTGATATAAATGAAGATACAGCCGTCGGGAACTTAAAAGATTTGATAAGTGAGATGGGAGGGATGGATATTTACTGCCATGTTTCCGGTATTGGATTTTATAATCCGGAGTTGGAAGAGGGACGGGAGCTCTCCATAGTTCAGACTAATTGTCTGGGATTCAGTAAAATGATAGGGGAAGCATTTAGGTATTTTGCATTAAGGAGAGAGGCGGCAAGAGGCGGTGCTCTTCTGAGAGATACTGATAATAAGGCGGTTAGCCCGGGATGTTTCCAGATTGCTGCTGTGAGCTCAATTGCGGGGACTAAAGGCATTGGTGTGGCTGCGGCATATTCCGCTTCTAAACGCTTTCAGTCCAATTACTTGCAAAGTCTGTCACAGTTGTCCAAGATTCGCAGGCTTGGAATTTCTATCACAGATATTAAGCCAGGGTTCATGCGGACTGCGTTGCTTAAAGATGACAGATATCCAATGATTATGAAGCCTGAATATGCTGTACCATTGATTTACAAAGCAATACGCCGGCGCAGACGTGCGCGTGTGATTGATTGGCGGTACGCCGTGCTTGCATTCTTCTGGAGGATTATACCGCGCAATTTGTGGGAACGGTTAAGAGTAAAAATTTAAAAAGCGCTTTTTGAGGGACATCATTTTTACTCATTCAAGCATGACTAATCTATTAATAATTTACTCATGCAGGTGTTGTTTTTTTTCGTAAATTTGCGCGCTTAAAAAAATAAAGATGCTATGAAAAAGTACAAATGTGATATATGTGGATGGGAGTATGATCCTGCTAAAGGTGATTTTGAATTGGGTATTGCTCCCGGAACTCCTTTTGAGAGTCTTCCCGATGATTTTAAGTGTCCGGCTTGCGGCGCAGAAAAATACAATTTTTCTCCAATTGATAATTAAAAAATCCTTGACTGTTCCCGTGCGTTATTCTGGAAATATAGACTTTTTAAGTTATTATATTTCAGAAGCAGTGAAACATTCTGACTCTAATGTAAAGAGAAACTTGATTTCTCTTTTGAGAGTTTACTGCGTCCTTCTATGAGAAAATATCTTTTATTTGCGTTTGCGGCGGTATCGCACTTCTTGATTTGTTTATTTCTTGCAGGTTATGTGACTTTATATGCCCAGGATAATATTAAGTCGCCGATATTAAGGAGTGTTACAAGAAATAGTCTTGTTAACATTTGCAATGATAACCTTACAGTTGCTATAAAATATTTTCATATTACTCATAATTCTTCAAATGTTTATCTTGAAAATACTGCAAGGTCTCGAGGGTTCTTGTTTGATGTTGAGGATGACGGGCAAACTGATACAATAAAATTTCTTTATTTCTCCTTGGCTGCGTTGTTTATAGTAGTTTTATTGCTGGCAATAACGTTCCATCTTTTGAAAAAAAGCCAGCGGCTCTCTAGAAAGTTGTCTGAAGCGCTCAAGAATTTGAATGTAGAAAAAGAGAGAGTGGAACATGCAAATAGTATGCAAACTTCATTCATCCAAAATATAAATCATGAAATAAGAACTCCTTTGAATGGAATAACAGGTTTTTCCAGATTGCTGGCGGAAGACGGTGACAAGTTCTCTGCAGCCGAGAGACAAGAATATGTGGGGTTGATAGAGAAGAATACAGATATGTTGCTAGAAATGGTAAATGACGTACTTGATATCTCAGAACTGGAGTCAGAAAACATGAAGTTTGATTTAAAGCCACGCAGTGTAAATGAAATATGCCAGTTTGCTGCGGTAAGCGCAAGACGTTATGCAAACAAGGGTGTTGATATTATATATAGGCCTCATAAAGAGGACTATATGATTATGACGGATGGAAAAAGGACAGTACAAGTTCTTGTAAATTACATAACTAACGCTTGCAAGTTTACCGTGAAAGGTAGCATAACAGTAGACTATAAAATTGAACCGGACAAGTTTGTAAGAGATTACTCCCGTAATGAAGATAAACCTGATAATAAAGTTGAAGGCGCACCGGAAAAATCTGGCGTGATTATTTTCTCCGTAACCGATACCGGAAGAAATATTCCTGCCGAGAAAGCGCAAAAGATCTTCCGCCGGTTTGCCGGGTTGGATAAATTTGTAGCAGGCAGCGGAATTGGACTACACATTTGTGCCTTGATAGCCGATGGCTTGCATGCAAAGGTTAAGCTTGATACTTCATACACAGGAGGTTCCAGATTCTTATTTATCCATCCTATTAGGTAAGGCAGATGCTTTTGTTATAAGTTCCATTGAAATCCCAACAAGATATTACGCGGACGTATTCTATATGAGCTACTTACAGATGACGAACCGCTAAATACCGTGTACGCATACTCCTTCTTGTTAAACAAATTATATGTAAACAAATTTATGTTCAGGGAATTGTTAATTTTCCACTGAAGCAGAAAATCTTGCATGAGTACATCTTTTGTCCTTTTTTTGTCGGCGGATACTATTCCAAGTTCTGTGTGGTAATGTTCAGTTACTATTTGAAACGTTACTTTTTTGCCTGCAACAAAATTTAAATCCAGCCGCTGGTCATAGCTATTATGAGACGTCGTCTTTTGATCTGCGAATTTCAATGTAGAATGCTGATAATTAAGAGAATATTCTGTATTAAGCCAAGTGGAAAAATGAAAGGTACAATGCGGATTTACAGATA
This sequence comes from Candidatus Egerieousia sp., assembly GCA_035403105.1. Classification (GTDB taxonomy): domain Bacteria; phylum Bacteroidota; class Bacteroidia; order Bacteroidales; family UBA932; genus Egerieousia. The sequence goes on from DAONEN010000030.1 coordinate 9,224, forward strand.
AGGTATTGCTGATGTATTTGACTTTTTCCTCAGTGTTTTTCGTTGCTTTGGATGAGGAGATGCTCTGGATTAAATCATAATTAAAGCGTGAATAACTCATATCCAGTTTTATAGGCCCTCCAAGCATATCAATATTTTTTGTGATACTGCCAAACAGATAATTTCCTGTTGTAGAGTGCGAGCTCATTTTGTAGGAATTTATAATATATTCTCCTTCAAAGTATTGTGAAGATATATATGGATTTGTATTCCATGATTCTGAGGCGCCAAAATCAAAAAATAACCCATCCATGGGGTTTTTGTAATTTATATGTGCGGAGATTTGTTTTGCCTTTGATTGCGCAAAATCATTTGTGCCGTATGATATATCTCTGTAACTTGACATTATGCCACCGGTATATAGATTATCCACGTTTACAGCATCTTGTTCTATAGAACCTGATACTGTAAATGTTAATTTGCCGGTTACATACCACTTAAAATTGATGTTAGGCTTATATGTGAGCGTACCGGTATTTTTATTGCGAAAACGCTTGTTTAACTGATGAATGTATGTGTAATAGATGCCGGCAGGAACTCCAAGTTCTATTTTGATTGATGAATTTTTATATGTGAACGTTGGTCTGGCATATCCCCCTACATATCCAATTGTCAAGTTATTAAGCGTCTGCAGAGTTGTATCTTTGGTCCCCGACAGCTCTGTTTTTAATGATTTTCGCAGGGCCTCTGCTCCGCATGACAAATCATAATCCACCTCGCCAATCTTTCCTCCAAATCCAATTGTATTGTTTGTGTACAAAACTTTTGCATTTATCGTCTGACGTTGCATAATAGTGTCCGATGCTGCCGGTGATGAATTTGTAAATATTGTGTCTCTGTTAACTTCAAGATTCTGATTTTGAGTCATATATTTAACCATAGAAGCTATGGTGATGGTCTTGCTGTCCCCTGCGTTTCTAATGTATTTTAAATTGTTTTGAAAGTTGTCCAACGGAGTCCATGCATTTTGCCTGTTAGGGTAAGAGCCTGTCATATAGTTTGTTGCAGTTTGCCAAACGAGTCCGGCCTTCAGACCTTCATACATATAAAACTTTGCCGTATTTGCCTTCAAATTAAGTTTGACATCTGCCTTGTGCATATATTCTTTTGCCGCTTCAAAGTTATTGTCGGTAATGGAGCTGTCTTTAAAAAAGTATTTTGTATTGCCTGTATATAAAGAAGTTAGGCGGTCATAGTAATAATCTATATGAGTGTTGAATGTATAGTTTTCGTTTATTTTTTTTGAATTATCAATTGACGCAAGTGCCGAATGATTGAATCTTGTACGTCTGCTTTCAAGCGGTGCCGCAGTTGTTCCGACTGAAAAGTAGACAGTGGCATTGTAATCCTTTGAGCCGTTGATCTCATAATCCTCTGTAGTAAAGGTCTCCAAATCAGAGGAAAAATCTCTGCCGGTGTTATCTGTTTTTGCAGAAAACATCATTTGGTTTTTACCGCCAATTCTCATAAGGAAAATGTTTCCGTTCCACAGAGCATCTCCACCGGCTCCAGACAGATTGCCAGTCCACTTGGTCTTAACAGACTCTTTTAATTTCAAATTTATTGCTGCTCTATCGCTGAATACTTTGTTTTGCAGAGACTTAATAGGTTGATGGTGTTCAAGCACTTCCACTTTCTGTACGTCTTCAGGCTTTAGATTGTTGGTTGCCAGTCCATAGCGATCGCTTATCATATCATTGCCATCAATGTAAAACTTATTTATAGGTTCACCGTTATAATATATCTCTCCTGTTTTTTTAATTTCAATCCCCGGCATTTTTTTTAAAACATCTCCAATATTTTTATCCTGTGCCTCTGCGTAACTCGCCACATTATAAATCAATGTATCTCCTCTTAGTGTCAGCTTGGGCGCCTTGACATAAACCTCCTTTAAGTTTGTAGATTCAATATTCATAAGAATAATGAGCTTACCGGTTGTTGCCTTTACAGAGACTTTTTTGTAGCCCATCATTGAAAATTCCAGTTTTTCGGCTTTTGAAATTGTTAAGTTGAAATCTCCGTTTTTACTTGTTGTGGTATATTTAATAATCTTGCCATTACCGTCAAGAGCCGTGACAATAACTCCAGAAATTGGCTGTCCATCAGCCTTATCCGCAACATGACCGTTATATGTTTGCGCAACTGCTTTCCCTGGTGTTACCAACATAAACAACAATACTGTATAATAAATTAATTTACGCATCTAATTTTATTTCAGCTCTAATTGATTGAATTTCAAATTCCTGAATTGGCTCATATCAGAAGGGGAACCGTCCGGATTATTGATGGTTATTTTAACATTGGAATTGGTGCTCATATAGTCTATTGGCGCCTTTTCAAATTTCATTTCCTGCTGATTGAACTTTTCCCTATTAGTCTTGATATATTTTGCGTCTTTATAAGTTATTGTATGAGAACATTTTCTGAGCCCCGTGGCCTCAAAGCTGATGATTCCGGAGTCGTCTTTTATAGAAAGAATCAGGCCTGGAAGGCCGCGGAATTTCCAAGGGCCGAGCGATGCCGGAATTTCATTTGTATACCATGCTTCATAGTTTCTTCCTCTAAAAGTACATGTTGCACGGCTGCAGCTATAGCCGATAACGTCCTTTTTCTCAGGCTGGAGAGTCCATTCTATTTCAGGCTCGGGTTCTGTATATAAAAAAAAGTCCGTCATGATGTTACTTGTGTAAGTGAGCTTGCCGGCGGGATAATTTTGATATATATTAAAGGTGGCGCCGCCTGTAAACTTCTCCGTATTTGCCATCACTTGATCTACGGGGGTCACATCTATAAGTGAATCTTTCTGGAATGTCTTGTATGAGAAGCATTTGGAGACATTCTTTCCAACTTGAAGGAGAAGCAAATCCTCAAAATCCGCCTTATCATGAAATGTTATTGACCTTCCTTCTGAAGCATCGGGGTTCTTGAGCCAATACATTTTATAAGTGACCTCAAATGTGGTGCTGTCAATTTTTTTGAGATTTTTCTTTGATGTTCCAATTGTTGAGGAAGATATTCCGCTCTTGTTAATTGAAAATACTGTTTGGGCATTGGCAGTACTACACTCCAACATTGTTGCAGCAATAATGGCAATTAAAAATGCCGTAAAAATTTTTCTAAATTTATCCATATTTTAAACGTTTATAATCAGTTATTTTATTATCGCGATAGTTATTTATTCTTTTTCTTTGACTGAATTTTTGACATTGCAAATGTTGATTATTATTAAATACACTTGTGTTAATTGATGCTTAAGAAGTGTTAAATAGTGTTAAAAGAGAATTTCGTGGTTTCTTAATTCATACATTTGCTGGGGTGTATTTAGCAGTATGAAATGCTCAAGTGAAATGAAAAGCGGCAGAATAAATAGAAAATCCTATAAAAGAGTGACTTGGTGGGTTATATCCTGCCTGATCCTGCTGGCCATGCTGCAGACATGGAGCCTTTTAAGCATCTATCGCGAGAGAGTTGCAGAATTTGACAAGGCTATAATTTCTGCCATGAACCGAGCTGCTTATGAGGAGGTTACAACATCTGCAGCTGCTATTCAAAAACCTTTTTTTACAGCGGAAAAGAAAACTATCATTGAATCTTCTGAGATTCCGAGAAGTTTGACCCCCAACGCTATACAGTCAATGACAATTAAGAAGTCAAATATTAATGACTCAATTGGTCTCACAAATATTTACATTAACACAAAAAAAGATACTGTCGTTTTCCATTCTCCTAAGAAAACATATAAGACAACTTTTGTGTCTTACGGCGGCAATCAACTTGTATACAACCTGCATAGGTATGATTCTCTGCTTCAGATAAATTTGTTCTCAAACAATATATGTTTGCCATATAAGGTTGACATTGTTAAAAAAGACATTGAGTTTCAGAATCTTAAGCTCTATAAGAAGAGAAATAATTCCAATGTTTACCGCAATGATAGCGGAGATCTATTTGAAGTTAAAGCAAGCAATAGCAATGATTCTAATGTGAAAACAAAAAAAATAGGGCAATCTGCAATGTCTCACTTGTCAATTAGAGTTAAGTCTGCAGCAAAAGAGAAACGCAATTATGAATTTAATTTTGTGAGAGATAGTGTTATACTGGGTGCTGTTCAAGAAATTTCAGATGGCAAAGATTCTGTTGTAATTAGTAATAAATCAGACAATACTGCCATTTTACATAATCCAAGAACTTACTCAATCAGCGTATATAATGGCAAGGGACTATTTTTCCGTGTCCGGATAGATAATCCTAACAAACTGCTGATCAGAGAATTAAAATGGATAATTATTACCACATGCCTTATTCTTCTTCTAGTTGCATTCATTTTTATTTATCTTTTGCGCACAATATTCAGGCAGAAGACTTTAGAAAAGATGCGCATAGACTTCACACATAATATTACGCATGAGCTTAAGACCCCAATCTCAGTTGCTTATGCCGCAAATGATGCTATGGAAAACTTTGGGGCTGCCGACGATGAAAAGAAACGTGCTAAATATCTGGAGATTATACGTGAACAACTAAAGGAGCTTTCTGGTATGGTAGAGAGAATCCTCTCCGCATCCCGTGATGAGATGGGAGGCCTGCGCTTAAATAAGGAGAGAATTGAGCTATATGATTTTCTACAGGATATTGTGGAGCCGTACAGGAGAGATAATGTTCAGCTGGATGTATCCGTAGAGCCGGGTAATCTATTGGTTGTCGGTGACAGGTTTCATCTTGAACATATGTTTAACAATCTGATAGATAACTCAATAAAGTATTCAGGTGAAAATGTAGCTGTGACATTTGCAGGTGATGTTGCTTTAAATGCAGATACCGGTGAAAATGCTGCTGCTGATTGTCAGATTGCAAAAACAATAAAAATTGAAATCAATGCCTATCGGGATGAAAAAATAGTAATAAAATTTTCTGATAATGGAATTGGAATACCGGCTGTCGCTTTGCCTCATATTTTTGAGAAATATTATAGGGTGACCAAAGGTAACTTGTATACTGTTAAGGGTTTTGGATTAGGACTTTATTATGTAAAAATGGTTATTGAGGCGCACGGCGGTACAATTTCTGTGGCAAGCAAAGAGGGAGAAGGGAGTACGTTTACAATTGTTCTGCCTTCTTAGGTTGCAAAGCCAGTAGAAAAGCAGGTAAGAAAAGTCAGTAGAAAATACTTAATTAATTGGTTAATTGTAGTTGAAATAAATGCTACAGAACAGTCATTATCTAGTATGTCTGAAAGTAAAATTAAAATATTGCTGGTTGAGGATGAGTGCACGCTTGCAGAGATAATTGCGGATACTCTTGGAGAGAAAGGCTTTGATGTTAAGGTTGCGCATAATGGAATAGAGGCTCTAAAGGTCTTTAAATATGGTGGTTATGATAAGTCTGCGCAAACAACTGAGTCTGATGTAACTGAATTTTCTTTTTTGCCGGACGTTGTAGTGACCGATATCATGATGCCTCAAATGGACGGGCTCACGTTTATAAAAGAGCTGCGCAAGATACATCCCGGGATGCCGGTTATGTTTCTTTCTGCCCGCACTACAGCTGAAGATGTCGTTGAGGGATTTGAAACGGGCGGTAATGACTATTTGCGCAAACCATTTGCAATGAGTGAGTTAATCATACGCATTAAATCTTTAATTGCACGTACCGGCGGGTATTCTTCAAAGGGCTTAAGTCTTGCCAGTATAAATAGTTGTGATTCGGTTTTTTCAGCAGATGGGGCAAGCGTAAAAGAATTTAAGATAGGCAAGTTCGCGTTTGATGCTGAACGAATGACTTTAAAGTTCAATACAGAAAGCGACTCTTCTGCAAATGTCTCTGCCAGTTCTTCTGGAACCGCTGGTACTTGCATTGTTCAGCTCTCTACCCGTGAAAATCAAGTACTTGCAATGCTGTGCGCACAAATTGGGCAGATTGTTACCAGTAAGAATATTCTTGTAAATCTATGGGGAGATGACAACTTTTTCAACTCCCGCAGCCTTCAGGTTTACATAACAAAACTTCGCAAGCATTTAGAATTAGACAGTTCCATAAATCTCTCAAATGTCAGAGGTGTAGGGTATAAGTTATTTGTTGCACAATATTAGCGTAGTTTTTATTAAAATTACATAAATGGAGACGGCGACGGTCAGGCAACAATTTCCGGTTTTAATCTTTTGAAAAGCATTGTTGATTACTCCGGATTGCATGGAATGGTAAACCAGAATGTTGAACCAACTCCCTCTTCTGAGGAAAAATCTATTTTACCGCCCATTAAGTTTATAATTGTTTTGCTTACGGGAAGGCCAACCCCTGCACCACTTATATATTTTTTAATGTTTAATTTATCAAATTGCTTGAAAATTAACTTTTTGTAACTCTCCGGAATGCCGGTGCCCGTATCAATTACTTTAACGGTCAGCATATTTTTTTCTATAGAATATTCCATGGTGATGCTACCTGTTTCCGTATTTTTAAAGGCGTTATTAACCAAATTGCTAATTACTCTTGAGAGAAGTTCTTTATCTGACTCAATAGTACAAGACGCACCGTGGTTTGTGATAAAAGAGATACTTGTTTTATCTCTGAATTTTTCTCTCATGGTCCGTCCTATTGTCCACATCAATTCATTTATGGCAAATCTTGAATTATGTAGTTCTATTTGCCCGGATTCAAGTCTTGACAACATAAGAATATCTCCAATCATATCTGTCAGACTTCTTGCATTTTCCTGAATTAAATCTCCGTAAATTTTTCTATCCTCGTCAGGCAGAGATGTATCCTGAACCAGATTTGAGAAGCCTACAATTGCATTAAGAGGCGTTCTAATTTCATGACTTATATTGGCAAGAAATGATGATTTCAGGTTATCCGATTCTTGTGCAAGATGCGTCATTTTTATTAGTTCATTTGAATATTTTCTCTTCTTTATCACATTGATTGTTAACATAATAATTAATACCAGCATGATGATGAAAGCACTGGATACAGACAGGATGACCCTCTTATACTTTCTAAAGAAACTAAAAGGGCAGTTAATAACGACAGAACCTTTTGGCAATTTTCTTTCGGAAATATGGAAACGTTTTAATTGTTTGTAGTCAAATATGTAAAAGTTTGGATTGTTATCAATTACAGTTAATTTAATAGGAGACGTCCCATTAAAAATTTTCATTGCCTGTTTAGCGGCAGATCTTCCCTGGTCAAAATGAGAGGTGGTAGCTCCACCAAATAATCCCTGTCCAATGCCTGGCGCCCAAAGGTGAAATAATGGAGCATTCGTGCTGCCGACTATACATTTTATGGTCTGGCCAAAAGAGAGAGTTTTTTTGTCTTTATCTACACACGGGGATATTATTAAGATTGGAATATTTGATGGGATTTTGCTCAGTTTGGAGTAAAGTTCATCAAAGCTTAACTCTCTTAAATCCAGCAAAGTGTATTTTAATTTTGGATGAGCTGCAGCATATTCAAAAAAGCGTTTCAAATTAGCCAAACCTGTCACAGTGCTGTCGCAAATCACATAAATCTCTCCTTTGTTTGGAAAGAGCTATCAGCTCAATGGTTTTGTCAATGGATACATTCTCCACTACTCCGGTGAATTGAGGGTCATGATTAAATTTCCTAGCCTTCTGTAAATCATTGACTCCAAGAAAAACAATTGGAAGGCCTTTGAACAGAGTATGGCGTCTGTCGAGAGCAAAATTGAAGGCATCATCATCGGCAACCATCACTAAATCAACAGGGTATATTGCATGTTTAAGCTTGTATCCCAGCAGGTCTGAGAATAATTTTATGTTACCTGGGGTATTTACATAATTCCTGGAATACATGAATTCATAATCAACGTTGATATTGTCATATTTTCCAAATACAGATTCAATACCTCTTACTTGTTGGGGAAATGTGGGGAAGGTGTTACTGTATGAACTGATATACAGTATGTTTTTGGTGCTGCATGGATTATTGCCGGCCTTTAAAAACAACGGAGAGAAGAGGCAAAATATTAATAGGGCAATTATGCGTTTTGAGTTTTCCATAGACACAAATGTTAAAAACTGTTTGTTTTATGCAATTATGCATTCCCGTACCCTTCTAGTGCGAAAGTTAGTAAATAAAACACATTGTTAGTCCGTATAATCTTGAGGTATTATGTAATAGTTTTAATTACATGAAACATTCTATTCAAAAAACAATAATAGCAGGAGCCAATTATAGTAAAGAGGCCTTGATTGTGAACGATGCGATTCACGCATTATGGGATGCGGTGTTTTTTGTTGTTTTTCCATTAACTTTGTAACAAGAGAATTACATTGTGCTTGCGTGAGTAATAATTACAGGTTTATCGTGCTTTAATGTCTCGTAAATTGTGTTGTTATTGAGAGCATGTTGTATTTTGTATTGTATTGTTATTGTCTGTATTATATTGTTGCTGTTTTTATAATGAATCATATAGAATATCATAAGGTCTTTCTGATTGCCGGAAGCGAGCCGCTGGGAAGTGCCGGAATTCAAGCTGATATAAAGTCAGTTACGGCCTGCGGAGGATATGCCGCAGGTGCGCTTACATGTATTGTTAATGAGGATACAAGAGAGGTCAAAGACATTATTAGCATACCCGCGAAAATGGTTGAAGGACAGTGCCGTTCATTCTTGGGGGATGTGGGTGCGGATTGCATCAAAACCGGAATGCTTTACTCCAGTGATGTAATACATGCTGTGGCTCAGATACTTAAAGACTTTAATTCTGTGCCTTGCGTTGTTGATCCTGTTATGGTTTCAACTGCCGGTACCAGACTGCTTAAGGAAGATGCTATTGAATGTTATAAAAATGAGCTGTTTGCGCATGCAACAATTATAACGCCTAACCGTCGTGAGGCAGAAGTGCTTCTTGAACGCCCAATTAACTTGCGGAATATTAAGGCTGATTTGAGGGCTTTGTGTGTTAAGGGCAATGCGGTGATTGTTAAGTCAATAGGGGAGAGCAACGGAGGGAAGGCTGCGGGCTCTGTCTGTGAAGGGGGCATACTTAAAGATTATTTTTATGATCCCGCGACTGACCGCATGCGCATCTTTTCTAAGAAGTATATAAAGACAAATAACCGCAATGGCACGGGCGATACATTGGCCTCAGCGATAGCTACTTACCTGGCACGCGGTTTCAAATTGGAAGATGCTGTTGCATACTCAGAAAAATTCATACAGAAAGCAATTGCGGCAGGAGCAAGCTATGATTTTGGTTCCGGCTTTGGCGGCACTCAGCCGTTCTTCCGTGATGTTGCCCGCTACGAGCGGGAGTTTGAGAGGTACGCTTCTGATATGTAATGTTGTG
>DAONEN010000030.1:18675-21493 GCA_035403105.1 Candidatus Egerieousia sp.
AACTTTGCAAAACCAGCTGATTTACAAGCTGTTTCAAAATGTCGCTCAGAGGGGTCTAGAAAGGCTAAAAAATCCCTATCTGATTATCAGCAACTTACGGCGTTTTTAATTTTCTCGTGTACTTTATACTTTGTCACATCCTGTAAATCAGCAACTTGCACTTTTGCCTTTATATGCATTCTGAAGGGGGGTACCCAAATCGGCTGCTGAGATGCTTTTAGGGAACATTACTCGCTGTCATTTACCCTCAGTTCCTCCATAACACTAGCCCAACCAATAACCGCGCAACTCTCCCATAATAGTGGCGTAACACCCAGATACCCAGCAAAACAATCTCCAGTGAACCGGCTAACAAATCCCTGAAAGTGCGACCAAGCCAACAAATCCTTGAAAGTGCGACACGGCTAACAAATCCCTGAAAGTGCAATTTGGCCAACAAAAATAAAAAAGGCAGAGCCTTTTTGAACTCTGCCTTTTCATTTTTTCTGTCATACTTTTTCCTTGACTTGTGCACTGCGCTAATTCTCACCGATTTGCCGTGCACATCTATCTCTTCCTGCCGGCTTACCCGTCGGTTGGCTTTGAGATAATCCTTCTGTGTTATGCGTAGAGTTCTCATAATATGGTGTTTAACTATTTCTTACCTTTATACATACCAAATCTTGAGCAAAAATATATAATTTATTATGAATAAAAATTTAAATACTGCACCAGACTGGTCTTTAGAAGATTCTATGCGATGGGTAGCTGATTTTAAAGCCGCTGCTGTAATGAATAATTATGTGGCTATGAAAGTTTTGCTATAAGTATCCTAGACCAGCGGTAACGGTTGATTGTGTGGTATTTGCTAAAGCTCACGACGGGAAACTTAATGTACTGTTGATTAGAAGAGGCAATGATCCTTTTAAAGGATACTGGGTTTTTCCCGGTGGTTTCATAAATATGGATGAAACTGCTGAAGATGCGGCAAAAAGAGAATTAAGAGAGGAAACGCGACTTTCAGTAGATAACCTAAAACAATTTCACACTTTTACAGCAGTTGACCGTGATTCAAGAGGAAGGACTATTTCTATTGCTTACTTTGCAACGGTTAATATGTCTGATGTTCTTGGAAGTGATGATACTGCTGAAGCTAAATGGTTTACAATGGTAAAGATACCGCCTTTAGCGTTTGATCATAAGCAAATTTTGGAGATGGCTTTAAGGCAGGTTGACAAACAGTAATTAAATTTTCCCAATTGATTTTGTAGTAAACAGACAGCTACGTTTATTGATTTGTGTGCGGTTATAAAAAAACAGGCCATCAAAAATGATGGCCTGCTGTAGAATAAGGCTATTCAAGCGGATAATCGCAACATACTGTAAACCTACACTGCTATGCTCCGTGGAACATGTATTCTTTTTGGATGTCCAATGTTAGACGTGTGAAGATTTCTTCTATTAAGCTTTCCGCAACGCTCTCGGCTTTGTTAAGGATGCTATCAGAGAATTGCTGAAGCATTTCGTTTGCTTTGATTGGCTCATCCTTATAGAGTTTAAGGTATTCTTTCTCCATCTCTTTTTGTCTTTGGTCATTCTCGGCTTCCAACTTTGCGTAGGCCTCTTTGATGATAGGGGCGTAAGCGTTATAGTTGACCATGCCAAGCGTCATAACCTTACGGAATTTCCAATATGCTGATTTGTTATCTGAGTGTGAGTTGCCCATTTTGTATGTGGCAGGATATGATTTAACTCCTTGATAAAGAGGTAAAAATACACCAAGATCAGACATTCCTATTGCTACGTAAGAGACACATCCGATTTCTTTAGGCAGGTTAGGACGTACTTGCAGCAAATGTGTCTGGGTTGTACGGAATATGCCTACCGGACGATATGGTTCTTTTCCGTTGGAATGAAGATATGGGTCATGCTCTGTGTTATCATAGTGATATTTGAATGCTTTGCGGAAATCGCTGATGGTCATCAGCTCTTCTGCAACTGTATATACAGGGAAAGTATTTTTTGTAACATCATTTTTGATTGATGGAGAAAACATTTGCTGCAGCCCCCAAACACGTGGGTAGTTGTATGTTGTATCAAGTTTCTCATCGCGAGTATAAGCTTCATGAAAATCAAATTTTCCATCGGCAGGATTCCACAGTTTGTTCTTCTCTGCAAACTCTATAAGATCCTTGGATGCAATGAAATTCTCCTTGTCCTTAGGATCATAGTCCCTGTAACGGCTTTGATTTCCGGTCACAAAATATCTGTCGCGAGGCATCTTACAAGCCAAATAACGGTGTCCGCCTGCATTCTCCAAATACCATATTTCTTTCTTGTCTATGAAGCCAATCCCAAAACCCTCTGCGGAACCGTATTTTTCTATGAGCATGCCAAGACGCTCTACTCCCTCACGCGCAGAGTGAATATAAGGCAATACTATATTGTACGTGCAATTCTCTGCTAATCCGTCAGTTACATAAGGATCAACATTAAGCGCCTTCTGGCTGCTGAATATAGTTTCTGTAGAACTCATTCCTATGCCAAGAGTATTAAAACCGGCACTTCCCCATTCTCCCGGAAATTGATAATCCGGTAGGGCGGAATAACCCAACGCCTCTTTTGGAAGCGGGCAACGGAACTTGCTGTCTTTAGCTACAAATTCCTCCGGCCCAAAGTGAGTATCTTCATGAATCTCAAAATTAATCGCCATCATGGCGTCAAAGTCGCTGGAGCGCGACAAAATAAATGATCCGTCAGCTGTCATCTTATCGCCGGCGATAATCGTTGTACATTCCGATAGAAGTTTTTTATTCATTTCAGTTATCTTTTAATCTTA
>DAONEN010000031.1:0-21262 GCA_035403105.1 Candidatus Egerieousia sp.
GTTCCCCTGTCATTATCTTGGATTGCCCCGCTTACAATTTCGCTTGACGATGCAGAATTCTCATTTATAGCAACATATAGTTTTATGTCTTGACAGGTTCCCCTTCCGTCAGCATAAAAGTCTTGCCTCTTTCTCATCCTGCCCTGCAGATAAACTATCTTTTCTCCTCTCTTTAAAAACTCATTTGTCATTAAGAGAGCCTGGTCAAAATAACCGCCCGGATTATCTCTTAAATCCAAAAGCAATGAAGTCATCCCAGTTTTCTTAAGAGAAGCGACTGCCTTCATAAACTCTTCATAAGTAGTTTTTGAGAACTTTGATAACTTTATATAGCCCAGATGTTTGTTAAGCATCATACTGGCATCCAAGCTCTTAAGAGGAATTATGCCACGCGTTATTGTAAAAGGTATAAGCCCAGCAACAGAACCCCTTTTTATATCAACTTTAACTTTTGTACTCTGCGGCCCCTTCAATAATTTGATTAAGGAATCTTGATTAAATTTTACGCCGGCAACATTTTTCCCGTCAACTTTAATAATCCTGTCACCGCTAAGCAGACCCACCTTAGAAGACGGACCTCCCGGTATTACATTTATAACTACCGCCGTATCATTAGGCACATTAAATTCTATTCCTATGCCGCTAAAGTTTCCCTCCAAAGATTCTTCTGCCTCTGCCAAATCTTGCGGAGGAAGATAAACTGAATGCGGGTCCAAAGATTGCAAAATCAAAGGAATAGATTTTTCAACCATATTATTGTAACTCAGCGTATCAACATAATTCTGCTCAATCTGGTCCAGTACAAGAAGTAATTTGTCCCATTTATGTCCTCCTATTGCATACTCAGAACTGATAGCCCTTCTTCTGGCACATCTCTCTAACATGTTAAAAGAGAGAAACAAAGAGAGAATGATTATAATCACAATCCCAAAATAAGGGTTTCTAATAAGTTCCTTAAAATATTTGTGATGCGGCTGCTCAGGCTGCGGCGCTGCAGGCTGTTGCAACTTCTGCTCCTGCGGTATTGCAGATGGTTGCTCTTGCTGCGATGATTCAGGCTGCTGTTGATTTTGTATGTTTAAGTCTTCCGGCATATTACAAGCTCCTTTCCTTTTCCAATTTATCTATCTCCTCCTGCGGCATGTGAACAATCTCTATATTAGCCCTTTTCAGAAGTTTGATTCCATCATCCAAACGGTAATCATCTCTATAAACAACCCTCACAATTCCGCTCTGGATAATAAGTTTTGCACACTCAACACATGGAGATGCAGTAATATAAAGAGTACCTCCGTTTGAACTGTTATTTGATTTTGCAATCTTTGTAATTGCGTTAGCCTCAGCGTGTAACACATAAGGTTTTGTTACGCCGTTTTCATCCTCGCATACATTCTCAAAACCGGAAGGCGTTCCGTTGTAACCGTCAGAAATTATCATTCTGTCCTTTACAATAAGAGACCCCACCTGTCTTCTCTTGCTATAAGAATTCCTGGCCCAAATCCCTGCCATTTGCAAATAGCTGATATCAAATTGAGTTTGCTTATCCATCTTAGTTTTCCAATGTATTTGGCTGATATAAATATCTCTTTATGCTGCGTTTGGGCGTCTTCTCAAACTCCTCCGGCATTACTCTTACTCCGGACAACTTGCAATAATTAGGCAAATCCTGATTGACAATCTTTATATTTTCTTCCATAGTTTGTATCATCATCTCTCTGGAAAATCCCTCAACCTCCCCAGCTTCCATATCCGGATATATAAGCGCAACCAGTTTACCTCCCTCATCAACAACCAAAGATTCAACGACATACGGCATATTATTAATTACACTCTCTATCTCTTCCGGATAAATATTTTGACCGCTAGGACCAAGAATCATTGTCTTGCTTCTTCCCTTTATGTACAAATAGCCGTCTTCATCCATCAAGCCAAGGTCACCGGTTCTGAACCATCCGTCAGAAGTGAAGGATTCTTTAGTAGCCACGTCATTCCTGTAATATCCAAGCATGACATTATCTCCTTTGACCAAAATTTCTCCCGGAATTGTAGCAGGGATTGCAGAGTCAACTTTAATCTGCATTCTTGGGGCCGCTTTTCCGCAAGAGTAAAGCTTTAGCTTATCCCAAGGAGAATAAGCAATTATAGGCGCACACTCTGTCATTCCGTAACCAACTGTGTATCTGAAACCTATCTTATGAAAGAAGTTATCTGCCTCCTTGTTAAAAGCGGCGCCTCCAACAATAACCTCTATAAAGTTTCCTCCGAATGTATTTGACAAAGTCTCATTAATTTTATCACCAATCTTTTTGTCAACTATCGGGAGTCCAAGTAAAAATCTCATGCCCGGCTTTTTTAAGAAAGGCTGCAATCTGCTCTTGTAAATTTTTTCAATAATAAGAGGAACGGCAATTATCAGGATTGGCTTTATCTCCTCAAGCGCTTTTACAATTATACTTGGAGAAGGAACCCTTGTTAAAAAATATACGTGAGCACCAACGCACATTTCAAACAGAAATTCAAACATCATCCCGTACATATGCGCAGTTGGAAGCACAGAAACAACGCTTGAGGTATTATTAACTTGAGGCATCACCTGAACCGCAAATAACACATTGGAAATAAGTGCTCTATAAGGGATCATCACCCCTTTTGAAAAGCCGCTTGTTCCACTTGTATAATTGATTAAAGCAAGTTCATTTGGACTCCCTTCTTTGTAATAATTCACGCTCTCCTTAATAAATGCATTTGGATATTTTTTTCCAAAAAGCTCATTCAAATGTTCCCTTGTATCGGGGACTTTAGGATCCTTGGCGTACAGTATCTTGAATTCATCCAGATTGATAATGTTCTCCAAATTTGGCATGTTAGAAGCAGTTATCTCCTCAGCCACAATCGAGCCCACAAACAAAACCTTGGCCTCTGAATGGTTTACTATGAACTCTATATTCCCCGGTTTGAACTCATGTAAAATTGGAACGGGAACAGCTCCGTATGTAACACAAGCCAAAAATACAACGCCCCAATTTGCCTGATTACGAGCGCAAAGGGCAATCTTCTCTCCTTTCTGAATGCCGCAAATAGAAAAAATAATGTGCAGCTTTTCTATTCTTCTGGCAACATCTCTGTAGTATAGAGTAATTCCCTTGTAATCAGATAACGCAGGGCAGTCCCAATTTTTTTTAAAACTGTCCTCAATCATTTTATTAAAAGAAATATCCATAAAAAGTAGTTTAATTTCTGTTTATAACTCCACAGACACCTATGCAAAATCTTGCAGCTGACACAGGTGTGAATAAATTCCACCCTTATCTACCAGCTGGTCATGAGTGCCCTTCTCATTTATCTCCCCATCTTTTATGACAATAATTATATCTGCATAACGTATTGTGGAAAGACGGTGTGCAATCACAATAGACGTTCTGTTTTTCATTAGTTTACCAAGCGCATCTTGCACAAGCCTCTCACTCTCAGTATCCAGAGAAGAAGTAGCTTCATCCAGAATAAGAATTGGAGGGTTCTTTAATATTGCTCTTGCAATGGCTATCCTTTGCCTTTGCCCGCCGCTCAAATTACTTCCGCGGTCACCAATATTTGTCTGAAATTTATCCGGCATTTGCTGAATAAAATCATAGGCGTTTGCAATTTTTGCAGCATTAACAACATCCTCATCGCTCACATTTTCTGCTCCAAAAGTAATATTGTTGTAAATACTGTCGTTGAACAAAATAGAATCTTGAGTCACTATTCCCATCTGATCTACAAGAGATTCCAGCGTTGCATCCTTAATGTTAACACCATCTATCAGCACCTCTCCTCCCGTTACATCATAGAATCTTGGGAGCATATCAGCAAAAGTAGACTTACCCGCGCCTGAAGGACCGACAATAGCAACCATTTTTCCTTTTGGAATCACAACGTTTATGTTTTTAAGAACTGGTACTCTATCATAAGAGAAATCTACGTTCTTATACTCTATCTCTTCTGCAAACGTCTTAAGTTTGACAGCATTCTTTTTCTCCTTAATTGGATTTTCAACATCCAAAACAGCAAACAACCTGTCTCCGCTGACCATGCCTCTCTCTATGCTTGCATAAGCGTTAGAAATGTTCTTTGCAGGCTCAAGCACCCTCCAATAAAAAGCAATATAAACCACAAACGCAGGCATATCCATTCCAAGTTCCCCGTGAATCTGCAGCCAGCCTCCATAAAATAAAACTGCCGCAGCAATGCTTATTCCTAAAAATTCAGAAATAGGAGAAGCCAATTCCTGTCTATAGGACATTCTTCTGCTGTTCTTCTGATGTGCAACATTTGTAATTTCAAAATTGCCTTGTACATACTTTCTTCCGTTGAACGCTTTAATAATCCTGATGCCAGACATAGCTTCCTCAAAATGACTTACTATTCTTCCCATAAGCATCTGAGTAGTAACGGCTTTCTTTCTAAGTTTGTGAGCAATCCTTCCAATAACTATAGCTGAGAAAGGTATAGTCAGCAAGGTCACGATAGTTAATTTTGGAGACATGTAAAACAAACCTGCAAGAAAACCTATTATCAGCAACGGCTCGCGGAACAAAATATGAAAACTGTTTGCAACTCCGTTTTGCACCTCTGTTACATCATTGGAAATTCTGCTCAGTACATCTCCTTTTTGGTGAGAATGAAAATACCCCACATGCAGGCTTGTTATTTTGCTGAACAAATCTGTTCTAATATTTTTCATAATGCGCGCGCGCATCTTAACAAGTATAACCTGAGACCAATACCTTGTAACATTGGAGAATAAAGAGGCTATAATCAAGATGATACAGACAAACATCAATGCGTTTAAAGGTCCGTTTTGAAGAAATATTTTATCCAGATAATATTGGAAAACGTCTTTGAAATATTGAACGGAAAAGGAGAATTTAGCAATTTCCCCTGCACTTGCAGCAGCAGACACGGCAACAGTTTTAGGTTCAAAAAGAACCTTCAGCAACGGATCTACAAGCGCGTAATTTGCAACTCCAAAGATTACAGAAAAAATAGAGAGAATTAGATATCCCGGCCAAAATTTTTTAAAAGGTCTGGCGTAATTCAATAATCTTTTAAATGACTTCATACTCTCTCTTTTATTATAATTTTATTTTTTTCCATAGTTAAAGCTTCTTTATCCTGCCGCTCTTAAGATTAAACAGGAACTCCTTCCCGTCAACACCCATAACTTTTATATATCCCTCATTTTCAAGGATAATACGGCTGTCTTTTGCTATAGGCCTGCGCCAATTTCTTGCGGTAACTTCCGTTCCGTCAAGATTGTAAATTCTTGTTGCGCCAATTGTTCTCATTACAAGGTAATCCTGTCCAAACATTGTTACCTGCTTGGGAAGTTCTCTTGTAAATTCTGGTGCATGAATCTCTTTCCACCCGGCCGCCGGCGTGCCGTCAAGTGCATATTTTGCAATTGTATTATCAGCGTTGATTACAAGCAGAGAGTACTTTTCTCCCTCCTTAACAACTGCGGGACCGCAGGCAACTTTCTTTGGAAGAGTCAGAGGATAACCTCCGGCATAAGCCCCGCGTTTTGTCATTAGGCATAATCTGTCGGCGACAATAAATGCCATGTGCACTTTGTCCCCGTAAACAACCTGACCAACAGCTCCTTTCAGCGTATCTTTAAATGGCAGCGCCCACAATCCTTTATGGTCTTTATCTGAAAATGCTATGGACAAAAATTTTGGAGACTGCTCTATGTAACTTGTATCTCCCGTTTGAGGATCTACAAGCAAGAAAGGACCTCCGGACACTTTAATTGTACTATCTATATATTGCAGATGTGTACCGGATTGCTTAAACATCTCCGGAGCGCCGGCAAGTTTGGCGGCATAAAAATCGACCTCCGCTATAACTTTATTATCCTCAGCGCCTACAGTGGCAGTAAAATATTCAAAATTTTTGTTTTTAATGCTGGATGTAAATACTTTTCTAAAGTACGGATTAAGCGCATTAAACAGAGTATCAGAACCTTCCTTAATATTAAAAAGCACTCTTGCAGAACCCTTGTCAGATAAAAAATCGGAAGCCGGAGTTCTGTTAAGATAACTGTCCAGGCTTATATGCGAGCCTGCCTTTATAAACTCTGTAAGAGCCTTTCTGGAACCAATAACCATCCACTCTCCGCTGCGGCAGTAAACCTCCTCATTTGTATGACTGAATGCCTCTCCAAATACAGATGCAAAATATCCTCTCTGCTTAAAAGGTTTTATTTTTGGTCTTCCAATTTTATCCTTTACACCTCCAAACAATCTGGACCATCCGGATGGTTTAATATGGGCCACCGTAAGCCAATCATACTTTCCGCCAATCAGGCAGAAAGCTGTTGCAACCTCTGTAAAATTCTGAGAAACAGCCCAATCCTGAGGAGACCTCTCTCCGTTTTTTGTAACTGATAACTGTCGCGACAGATAAGAATTTAATTTTTTGTTTACCTCCAGATAATCTCTGTATGCCTTTAGATAACTCTTCATGCCGGAGATTTGCATACTCACGCAAAACATTGTACTTGCGGGAAGTATTTTTCCAACTTGAGATTCAGCAGGCTCCTGTGAAAGAAATACAGAAGAGAAATTTGCAGGATCTCCGCCGTTATAGGTTGTTCCGCGGAAGGAGATAAAATTCTTTTGGCGCGGATTGATTTCCAGCGCGCTCCATGTGGAAAATCTTAAAAGAAAATCTGAATATTTTAAGAAGTCATAAGTAACAAATCCGGAAAACAATTTCCCGATTTGCTTGTGATTCAAATACATGCACTCTACACCTCCGGTCCCCTCCAGCACAGACATGAAATCATGAAAATCCAAAATAGAACTGCCGTTTGCGAGATGGCGCACGGAACTCTCTACCAGAAAAGTAGAACTGCTGGCTATAAGCAATGCGCCATGGGTGGTAACTTCAAATCCATCAGGGTATTCGCGCACGTCACATCCGTTATATTTCCTGGACGTATGAGCGGTGGAATCTAAAATATTTGATATTATTCCGCTATATCCCGGAACAGTGCTCATATCCAGGATTTCCAAAAAAGTTATCTCATTCTTGGAAGAGTAATGCAAAGTGAATAGAACATGACAATTGTTAAAGACCTTTCTCTTTGCGAGAATCTCCTGAAACTTAACCAGCGGCTCATTTTTTTGCATAATGCCGCTGCCAAAATTTGTAGTATCATTAAGAACCGGGATCAGATGCTCCAGTTTTTCAAAATCCAGAATTGCAATGGCATCCGTCGGGACGGCCTTATAGGCGCTTTTTGTAGCTGCGCTAAGCTGCCGCTGCTCATTGTTCTCCCTCTTGTTTTGTCCTTTGCAAGCCCCAAGCAACAGCACGGCGACACAAAGTACCCCGCACAAAAAATATTTCCTCCTTATCCTCATTTATTCGAACGCACAGTATGAGGCAAAAATACTAAAAAATCAGGGAAGGGAAAAGCAGAGAGAAAAAAAAAGGCCGACATATTTGCCGGCCCTCTAGAATATTCTATTTTAAACTACTTTACAACTGGCTTAGTACTTGGTACAGCAGCAGCAGATTTAGCAGTGGCTTTAGTAATCTTTACAAGCTCAACATTGAAAATCAAAGTAGAGTAAGCAGGCAATTTAGGACCCATTTGTCTAGGACCGTATCCAAGATCAAACGGAATCCAAAGAGTCTCTTTTCCACCCTCTCCAATAAACTGAAGGCCTTCTGTCCAGCCTCTGATAACTGCATTTAGAGGGAATTTAACAGTCTCGCCTCTCTCATAAGATGAGTCAAATACTGTTCCGTCCAAAGTTGTGCCCTTATAGTTAACTTCTACAGTATCTTCAGGTGCCGGTTTATTACCATTGCCCGGTTTCTCAATTTTATACTGCAAACCGTCAGCTGTCTCCTTTACGCCATCCTTTGTTTTATTCTCAGACAAAAATTTCTTCTCGTCTGCCTGTTTAACTTTTGCCATAGCCTCCTGAGCCTTCATCATATACCTTTGGATAACGGGACCGCAATCTGCTTCCTTAATCTTTAATGTGGTATCTCCTGACATGTAAGCCTTCATGGCCTTCATAATAACGCCATAATTAAGACCCTCCATAGAAGAGGCCTTAAGCATTCCGCCAAATGAAACGCCAACGGCATAGCTGACAGAGTCAATTTCTGCCTGGCTTACGCCTTCAATCTTAGTTGTCTTCTTTCCGCAAGAAGCAACAACCAATGCGCATAGAGCGCAAACTGCTAGTGATTTAAAAATCTTCATTGTATTAACTAATTTGTTTATAATATTCTGTTAAAAATGCTGCCGAGACAGCGTGAAAGGCAAAGGTAATTATTTTTGCAAACTTCTAACTGCAAACAGGCAAAGTTTATGCAATAGCCGTGCCCCAACGTTTGCGTCCCACTCATTTTTCTCCCCACCGGAAGCAAGCTTCCCTTTTGCGCAGGAAGGAGCTACTTCACACAAATCAAACCCAATTATTCTTTTTCTCCCCGACAGCTTCCTAAGCAGGTACACAGCCTCAGAGTATGTCAGTCCTCCCGGAACCGGAGTCCCGGTATTAGGACAACAAGAAGGCTCCAGACCATCAATGTCAAAACTTACGTAGACATTATCCGGCAGCACCTCTATTATACCGTCACATATTTCATCCCAAGTCATTCGCCCGCCATAAAGAGCGCTTTTTATTACTGCATCAGTAAAAACCTTAAGCGTTTTATTCTCATTCATCAAATCATACTCGTCCTTGCAGAAATCTCTTATTCCCACTTGACATAAAGTCTTCACTCCCTTAATTTTATGCAGGATATTATACATAATTGAAGCGTGGGAATATTCAAAGCCCTCATAAGCTTTTCTTAAATCTGCATGCGCGTCAATTTGCAAAACTCCAAACTCAGCAACGGCACCTTTTCCGGCCTTTCTTGCCTGCTCTGCAACCATCTCCGCCGCCGCCTTAACGGCACCAAAAGTCACACTGTGCTCTCCCCCGACAACCCCTACAATTTTATTCTCTCTATTATAATCCCGACAGATCCCCTCTACAATTTCATTCATCTCCTCTGAAGATGCATTTACTCCATCTATGGCTTTTTGCATCTTCTTCTGCTCCTCCCCTCTTGCAAGCGCATCAATTACTTTCACAGCCTTTGCCCTGGCATCCTTGCTAATCAGTTCTATATAATCTTCCGCCGCAAAAAACTTTAAGTTGTCGCCTTTATTCTTTGCAATTTTATCTCCCGTCCGGCCTGAATTTTCAGCAGCACCGGCAATAAAAGTTTTGCCAGTGCCAATCTTTAAATTCTCAGAATTTTTTATCTCCTCATCAAACAAATCTACCTGAATGGAGGCATCAATAATTGCCTTTGGTCCTTTTGCGGTACCAGCTGAATAAGAAACAGTTGCATCCCAAGGAACAGAAATCAGCACCACCGGACACTCGTCCGCCTCATAGGGCATTCCAAAATAATTTCCATTGGGAACACCCACTCCGTTAACATCAAATTTTTCCATAATTGATTTATAAAACTGTCGGGAGTTAGATGCCAACCTCCGCCATAAATTTGATTCTCACCAGTCTTATCTCCTTCTCTGAATAATCAGGGCCAAGCGCCCTCTCAGCATCTATCAAAGATTCAGTTTCCGCCTCATCTTTAAAATAATCATATATATCCGCAATTTTGTCTTCATCAACTACTTGCTTGATATAATAATCTATATTTAACTTTAACCCTGAGTTCACGATAGATTCTATTTCCGTATAGAGTTCATCCATATCCATATTTTTTGCATCCGCTATTTCATCAAGCGGAAGGCGCCTGTCTATGTTGGAAATGATAAATTTTTTGTTTGCAGATTTTACTCCGGTGCTGCGGATAATAATGTCTGTAGGCCGCTCTATCTCATTTTCCTTCACATATTTATCTATCAGCTCTATAAATTCTTGCCCGTATTTTTTTGCTTTGCCTTCTCCTACTCCCTGACAATCTTTAAGTTCATCAAAAGTAATCGGATACTTTATTGACATCTCTTCCAGCGCCGGATCAGAAAATATTACAAACGGAGGAAGGTTTAATCTCTTGGATACAGAGTGCCTTAAATCCTTAAGAATCGCTAGCAGCTGAAGATCTCCTCCGCCGCCGCCATGCTTTTCCGCCTCATTTGTAATTGACTCATCTTCATCCGTATCTTCAAACTTTCTGTCCTCTGTTATCTTTATTGAATAAGGCTTCTCCAAATACTCTTTCCCCTTAGGAGTCAAAGATATAAGACCGTACTGCTCAATATCCTTCTTTAAAAACTGCAGCACGCAAGCCTGGCGTATAACAGCCAGCCAGAACTGATCATCCTTATCCGGCAAGATGCCAAAGAAACGACTGTGATGATGATTATAAGACTTTATTATTGAGTTTGTTACGCCACCCAAAATATTTGCAAGGTGATCGCTCTTAAAACTCTCTTTCATAGAACGAATCAGCTGGAAAAGCGTAAGAAGGTACTCTTTGCCCTCAAACTTAGGCTGCTGATGCAAACAATTATCGCAAGCTTCGCAATTGTCCTGCTTGTAAACTTCACCAAAATAATTCAGCAAAGTTTTTCTGCGGCATTGATTTGATTCTGCATAGGCAACCGTCTCATTAAGCAGCTGCTTTCCAATCTCCTGTTCTGCCAAAGGTTTGCTCTGCATAAATTTTTCCAGCTTAAGGATATCCTTAAAACTGTAAAATGCAATGCACTGTCCCTCACCGCCGTCACGGCCCGCACGCCCTGTTTCCTGATAATACCCCTCCAATGACTTTGGCATGTTGTAATGGATGACAAAACGGACGTCCGGTTTATCTATTCCCATTCCAAATGCTATTGTTGCAACAATAACATCAACGTCCTCCATTAAGAATTTATCCTGGTTTGTTGCTCTTGTGACAGCATCCAGTCCTGCATGATACGGCAACGCCTTGATTCCGTTAACGCACAACAGCTGAGCCATCTCCTCAACCTTCTTCCTGCTTAGGCAATAAATGATTCCGCTCTTGCCCGAATTATTTTTGATAAACTTGATAATCTCTTTTTCCGCATTTATTTTTGGGCGAATCTCATAATACAAATTTGGCCTGTTGAAAGATGTCTTATAGACATTTGCATCCATCATGCCCAAATTCTTCTGAATATCAGACTGTACCTTTGGAGTTGCCGTTGCAGTCAAAGCAATAATCGGAGCCTCTCCAATTTCTTTAACTATCGGGAGTATTCTTCTGTACTCAGGTCTGAAATCATGTCCCCATTCAGAGATACAATGCGCCTCATCAACTGCATAAAATGAAATATGACACTGCTTAAGAAGTTGAATGTTGTCATCCTTTGTCAGAGACTCAGGAGCAACGTACAACAATTTTGTGACACCATTTAACAAATCATCTTTAACTTCCTGAACCTGAGCCTTGTTAAGCGATGAATTCAAGAAGCGTGCAATCCCCTCACTGTTAGCAACAAATCCCCTGATGGCGTCCACCTGATTTTTCATAAGAGCTATCAGCGGAGAAACGACAATAGCAGTTCCATCCATAACTAAAGCCGGAAGCTGGTAGCAAAGAGATTTACCACCACCGGTCGGCATAATTACAAACGTATTATTCCCTTCAATTAAATTCTTTATGACAATTTCTTGGTCTCCCTTAAAAGTGTCAAAACCAAAGAATTCTTTTAATTTTTTATGTAAACCTTCTGATGTTACCACTTCTAATACAAAAGATATTTTTAACTTTGTGGATACAAGTTAGTGATAACTTTTTTGAAAGCAAATTTTTTTTATGAAAATTTCCAAGAATAACCTAAAAGATTTAGCAGTTAACGTAATAAAAAAAGAGGCGGAAGCCGTAAGTAATCTTACTCCATATATAGATGACAAATTTGTAGATGTCTTAAACCTCATTTACAATTCAAGTGGACGTTTAATAGTCACAGGCATAGGCAAGAGCGCCCTGATAGGCACCAAGATCGTTGCCACCATGAACTCCACCGGAACCCCCTCTATTTTCATGCATGCGGCTGACGCAATACACGGAGATTTGGGAATTGTCCAGCCCGATGACGTTGTAATGTGCATCTCCAAAAGCGGCAATACACCAGAGATAAAGGTCCTTGTTCCCCTTATTGCCAGAATGGGAAATAAAATAATTGCTCTCGTCTCAAATACTAACTCTTTTTTGGCTCAGCACGCGGATTATATAGTGCGCGCAACAGTTGTGGAAGAGGCAAGTCCAAACAACCTTGCACCAACTTCATCCACTACTACTCAGCTGGTTATGGGAGATGCGATGGCTGTTTGCCTGCTTAAGATGAGAGGCTTTTCACAAGAAGATTTTGCAAAATATCATCCCGGCGGCTCGCTTGGCAAACGCCTGTACCTTAGGGTTGCAGATGTCATTGACAAGAGCGTGCGCCCCTGGGTTAATGAGGATGAAAATATCCAAAACTCCATAATAAATATCTCTCAAAACCGCCTTGGCGCCACGGTAGTTCTAGATAAAGGGGAGAATATGCTAGGCATAATCACAGACGGAGATGTCCGCAGAATGGTAGAACGCGGAAAGCCATTGGAAACACTTAAGGCCAAGGACATTATGTCTCACAACCCCAAACAGATTGATATTAATGAGCTTGCAGTGAATGCCTTTAACATAATGCAAAAGAACAAAATCACTTCTGTTGTTGTAATGGAGGATGGAAAATACGCCAGCCTTGTCCACATTCACGATATCTTGCGTGAAGGCATTGTCTAATTTTTAGTTCCCGACAGATTAATCCAGCAAATATTGTTATCCCTGGCCCACCAGGTTAACTGGCGTTTGGCGTAGTGACGGGTGTTGCGTTTTATAAGATCGGTTGCCGTTGCCAGGTCTGTTTTGCCGTCAAGGTAATCAAACAACTCCCGGTAGCCCACCGTGCGCAAGGATGAATATTCAGGTCTGAAGTGCCGTAGGCCCCGGACTTCATCAAGTAATCCTGCGGACATCATCCCGCCCACACGGGTGTTGATGCGCTCATAAAGCTCTGTTCTATTGCGAGTTACACCTATTTTTTCAATCTTAAAAGGTCTTTGTTTATGTGGCATCGCAGACACACGGTCTGCTGCGGCAGCACCGCCGGTTTTCCAATCTGAAAACTTACGGCCTGTCTGCAGCGTAACTTCCAGCGCCCGCACAACACGCTGTGGATTAGCAATATCTATGGTCTCATAAGATTCCGGGTCCAGCCTCTTCAGCTCATAGCGCAAACTCTCTAGTCCCTCTTTATCCAGACGTTCAGTTAGTTGCGTACGCAGTTCCAAATCCGCCGCAGGAAAATCATCCAGACCATTGCAAACAGCATCAATGTAAAGACCGCTGCCGCCGCACATTATCAATCTGTCGTGAGTTTTAAAGAGTTCATCAAGCAACGCAAGCGCCTCAATTTCATAGCGTCCCGCAGTATAATGCTCTGTGATGGATTTGGTAGCAATGAAGTAGTGTTTCACCATTGCAAGCTGCGCTTCTGAGGGGCGCGCCACCCCAATATTCATCTCCCGGAAAATCTGCCGGGAGTCACAACTAATTATAGGTGACTCTATTTCCGTTGCAAGCCGTATTGCATATTCCGTCTTGCCGGCCGCCGTAGGGCCTAGAATAATCGTTAGCGTTTTCCCGGAAACAGCCATTAATGAATTTTTACTAACTGATGCTCCGCTATTTATTATCATCTGTATCTGCTTCTGCAGGATCTTCATAAACATCAGACGAATTCTCAGATATATCAACTGATGTAGACTCGTTTATCAAGTCAAAGTTGTCATATTTTGCCGCAAATTGTTCAGGTACCCTCCCCTTTTCCGCAACAAGCCGCGGGTAAGAATTGTGCACTGCAAATTCTGCGGTTCCCTCTTTGGTCAGAGTCAAGAATTTATTCTTCTTTATATCAAAAACATACAGCAGCGTATTCTCCTCCTTGGATAGCGTTTTCTCTATTGTCACTCCGTCCAAAGTACCGCTGCCCATATCAAACAAACCATAAACGCTCTTTACATTTCCTCTCCCATCCAATCCTTTGAAAGCAATCATCTGGTCCGGCGCAAACTCCAAATCATTTGTTAGATATTTGTGCAATGCAAAAAGAGTCATATCCCCGTTGATTTCATACTCGCGGGAAAAAATTTTACTGAACGGGAATGTAGCCTTGTATTTATAAATTGTATCTGCCATGATGCAATAATTTGTAGCCGTTATTTTTTAAAATGTTTTAATATAAATTGCACAGTATCAGCACGGTCAGCAAAATCATCAATCTCCGGTTTCTGCGCTAAACCAAAGGTAGTGTATTTTTTCTGAATTTGATTCTTGTGCATCTTTTCAAATGCCGCTATCTCCCTTTTGCTTTTGTAGTACTCAAAATTAACTTGAGCAAGCGGAGGATGAACAGAACTGTCATGCCTTAAAATAAAAAAGCCGCCATCAATCATATCCTTTTTATTCTCAACCATCTCCATTTTATTCCCGACAGATTTTTCTCCCTCCATTAACAGCAATGCTCTCTCACGCACATAAGAATTAGCATGGGCAGGAATAGCCATGAGAAAAGTTCCCATCTTTTTTGCCGCCTTTACAAGTCTCTTAAAATCATAACCTTCCGGCACAAACAGATAAGAGACACTACGGCATCCAAGTCCACAATACAAGAACATATCTTCCGCCAAACCTCTCAGCTGTCCAGTGCTTTCATCTCCTCCTTCCAAAACAGCAAAACTAAATCTGCTTCCCCTTAATAATTTTGGAATGCGAGGAAGTTCTTTTTTAATTCCCGCCATAGTATCATCGCTACCGGAAGCAATTAACCCACAAGGTCTTACACCAAAACAGCCTTTGACTCTTTTGCAAAAATCAGATTCAAATGATGCCCCATCCGCAATAATATCAAAAACGACTTTGCCGCACCAATAGACATCAATATCGCACAACATGCCATAAATAGCCGGCAAAAGCCATCTGTCTTTAGAAGATAATTTTACATATGCATTGCATCCGCAGGCAAGAGTGCAAAGCAAATCATGAAAGCCGACAAGCGGCAGATTGCCCGCCATTATTATCCCCACAGTCTTATTCCACTTACCATTACCCGTATTTCCCGCATGATTAAGCAGCCACTTCAAAGAGCTGGGTTGCAAGAACTTATCAGCAATATTATTCATTGCATCAAGCTGCATTTTCAATGTAAAAAACTGATTGCTTTTCCACGCAGACTCCATTGCAGATAAAAGGAGCGGACTGTTGTGTTTTTTCATCTGCTTGCCAAGGAGCGCAAAAATATTTATAAAATGACTTTCTCGCATGGTGCAAATTTACCAAAAAGGAGTATCTTTACAATCTGAAATGGGCGCACAGAAAACTTTACTCTCCGATAGTTATTTGAGTATAGCCTCCCTTTCAGAAGGAGCATACAAAGATAACGGTAGCCGCTTTATTTCTTTTCTTTATCCATGCACATCCGCAGAACAGGCGGATTTATTTTTATCTTCCATCAGAAAAAAATATTATGATGCAACTCATCACTGCTATGCGTACAGACTTGGCAGAAAGGGTGGCACATTCCGCATAAATGATGACGGAGAGCCGTCTTCCACTGCAGGCAGACCAATATACGGACAAATTCTTTCAAACAATTTGAGTGATGTTCTGCTAGTTGTTGTAAGATACTTTGGCGGAGTAAAACTGGGAGTTCCGGGGCTTATAAAAGCCTATAAATCAGCAGCCGCAGATGCTATTGCGCATGCACAAATCATAACAAAAATTTCTACTGAAAGATTTAAAATCAGATTTGACTACCCATCCGCAGACAAAGTGATGAAAGAGCTCAAGAGACTAGGAATAGAGGCTCAGAATAAAAAATTTGAGCAAGAGTGTTCTGTAGAAGCGGATGTGCGGCTAACTGATATAGAGAGACTTGAGGGAGCTTTTAAAAGGGAGCCTGGCATTGCCGTAAATAAAGTTGAGCAGCCCGCCCCAAAACAGAATTAAAGAGAAAAAACATAATAGATATGCCAAAAAGTTTAATTTCAATTTCCGATTTTACAAAAGAAGAGATGCTGCATATACTTGAAGTTGCTCAAGAATTTGAGAAGAAAAAATCTCAAACATTCTTGCATGACAAAGTGATTGCATGTCTGTTCTTTGAACCCTCCACCAGAACCAGACTGAGTTTTGAAACAGCATCAAACAGACTGGGAGCCAGGGTAATAGGCTTCTCCGACTCAGCCAACACAAGTGTTTCAAAAGGTGAAACCTTAAAGGATACAATAAAAATGGTATCCAACTACGTGGACATGATTGTGATGCGTCACCCCTTGGAAGGGGCTGCAAGGTATGCCTCTGAGGTAGCATCTGTTCCTGTAATCAATGCGGGAGACGGTGCAAATCAGCATCCTACGCAAACAATGCTGGACCTCTACACAATTAAACAAACACAGGGTACGCTGGAAAACCTTAACGTAGATATGGTAGGAGATTTAAAGTACGGACGCACGGTGCACTCTCTGCTGCAGGCGCTTTCATTCTTCTCCCCATCCTTTACATTCACCGCTCCGGAGGAACTGACAATGCCGGAAGAGTACAAAGATTTTCTTAAGCAAAAGAAAATCGCCTACAAAGAGACAAAAGATTTATCTGGGGGGCTAAATGATGCAGACATACTTTACATGACAAGGGTTCAGAGAGAAAGATTTACAGATCCAATTGAGTATGAAAAAGTTAAGAACTGCTACAGACTTTCCGCAGACATGCTTGGAGGCTGCAAGAAAAACATGAGGATTCTCCATCCGCTTCCTAGGGTTACGGAAATTGCCCAGGACGTAGATGATACTCCGTACGCATATTATTTTAAACAGGCAGAAAACGGAATGTATGTTAGAATGGCTATCATTTCTTACCTGCTGGGTTACAGATAGTATAGGAATTTCTGTCGGGAATGAAAAGAATCCCGTATTACAATTTAATTGAAGAAAAAAAGAGACGATATGGATAAAGTTAAAAAAGTGACAGAAGATATTCTGCAGGTTAGCGCCATAAAAAACGGCACGGTACTAGATCATATACCTGCAAATCAGCTATTTAAAGTAATTAGTATTTTGGGTCTGGACAAGAACTGCTCCAATCAGATAACTTTTGGAATGAACCTGGAGAGCAAGCTTCTGGGGAAAAAAGCAATTATTAAAATCGCCGACAGATATTTTAAGCCAAGCGAGATCAATAAAATTGCGCTGGTTGCGCCCGATGCAAAAATTAATGTAATAAAAGATTACAAAGTAATTGAGAAAAAAGTCATTACGGTTCCTAAAGAAATTATTGGAATTGTAAAGTGTATGAATCCTGTCTGCATTACCAATCACCAGCCTATTGCAACAAAGTTTACAACCGAATATGAAAACAAGCATCTGAAACTTGTCTGCCACTATTGTGAAAAAACCACAGACGGAGATGATTTTCAGATAATTGATTCTCAGATATAACTTTGACGCCCTAAACCGCTGGGCCGGCCTGTGCCGCTAACAGCACCTGATTAAAGGGGTCATTGTTACAAATTTATGGGACATCACCGCAGCAAAATGCGGTTTTGTCCCTTTCTAATTTTGTTTTACATAAATATTACGTTTAAATAAAAAGATTTATTAAATTTGGGACGCCAGAAAAGAAAACAAGAAAGATTTAAAACAATAATTTCAAAAATATAAATAATTTAAAAGATACATTAGTCATGAAAAAGGCTTATAATTTTAATGCCGGTCCTTGTAAGTTGCCTAAAGAAGCAATAGATGCAACTATCGAGGCCCTTAAAGATTTTAACGGCACAGGTATGCCGGTCATTTCTGTTTCTCACAGAAGCAAAGAATGGGAAGCAGTAATGGAGGAGTGCAGATCTCTATGGAGAGAGCTTCTTCATGTTCCTGATAATTACCATATTCTATTCCTTGGCGGCGGCGCAAGCTTGCAGTTCCTTTATGTTGCAATGAACTTGTTTGATCACAAGGCAGCTTACCTGGAGACAGGTGTTTGGGCAAAGAAATCTCTTGCAGAGGCCAGAGGCCTTGCAAAGAGCAGGGGTTTTGGAGATGATGCAGCTTATGCAATTGCATCTTCTGCGGACAAGACATATTCTTATATTCCAAAGGGTTACGCTATCCCTTCAGACTTGGATTATTTCCACATCACTACTAACAACACTATCTACGGAACTGAGATCAAGACAGATATGGACTGCCCAGTTCCATTGGTTGCAGATATGTCATCCGATATCATGAGCCGTAAAGTTGATGTTAGCAAGTACGCGGTTATATACGGCGGTGCTCAGAAGAACGTTGGTCCTGCAGGTGTAGCTTTTGTAATCATAAGAGATGATATGCTTAACAGAGTTAAAACTTATATTCCTACAATGTTGAATTACAAAACTCACGTTGACGGAGAGAGCATGTTCAATACACCTCCTGTATTTGCAATCTATGTTATGGTTGAGACACTTAAGTGGCTTAAGAGCATTGGCGGAGTGGAGAAAATGCATGAAATCAACACAAAGAAATCTGAACTTCTTTATGGTGAAATTGACCGCAACAAGATGTTTGTAGGCACAGCTGCCAAAGAGGACCGTTCTATCATGAACCACTGCTTTGTTATGGCTCCTGAATATAAGGCTCTGGAACAAGAATATATGGACTTTGCAAAGAGCAAGGGAATGGTTGGAATCAAAGGTCACCGCTCAGTTGGCGGATTCAGAGCATCACTTTACAATGCCTGCACAATAGAGGATGTTCAGGCCCTTGTAGACAGCATGCAGGAATTTGAGAAAATGCATGTTAAATAAATGATTTATAAATAGTTATTGCACTCCCGACAGATAGTCAAAATCATCTGTCGGGAATATTGTTTAAGAGAATTTTGAGAATATTATAAAAGAAAATATCATGAAAGTTTTAATAGCTACAGATAAACCTTTTAGTTCAGCTGCAGTTGCCGGAATTAAAAAAATTGTTGAGGAAACAGGTTCCTCATTGGCAGTGCTTGAAAAATATGGAACCGAAGATAAATTTATTGCAGCAGTTGCTGATGCAGACGCTTTGATTGTCCGCTCTGATAAAGTTACAAAGGCTGTTGTTGACGCGGCAAAAAATCTTAAGATTGTTGTACGCGCCGGCGCCGGCTTTGATAATCTGGACATTGCAGCTCTTTCTGCAAGAAAAATTGTTGCAATGAACACTCCCGGACAAAACTCAAATGCTGTTGCAGAACTTGCAATTGGCATGATGATTTACATTAGCAGAAACCAGTTCACTCCGGGGACAGGAAGCGAGCTTAAAGGAAAAGTTCTTGGTATTCAAGCTTACGGACACGTTGGAAAACTTGTTGCAGACCACGCAAAATCTTTTGGAATGACAATCATGGCATTCGACCCATTTGTACCAAAAGAAGTGATGGAGAAGGACGGCGTTCTAGTTGCCAAAGATCTTGACGATCTTTATTCTCACTCCAATTTTATTTCTCTGCATATTCCTGCTAATGAACAAACTAAGGGCTCTATTGGATATGCTTTGCTATCCAAGATGCCAAAAGGCGGCTGCCTTGTAAACACCGCAAGAAAAGAGGTCATCAATGAACCGGAGATTGATAAGGTTTTGGAAGAGAGACAAGATTTAAAATATGTAACTGATATTGCTCCGGCAAACATTGCAACTCTTAAAGAAAAATTTGGCAACAGGGTTTTTGCAACACCTAAAAAACAAGGTGCGGAAACTGCAGAGGCAAATATGAATGCTGGTCTGGCTGCTGCTAATCAGATAGTTGAATTCTTCAAAAATGGTTGCACAAAATTTCAGGTTAACAAGTTTTAGATTATGGTAAAAGTTAAACCTTTTGCGGCGGTACGCCCTCCGAAAAATCTTGCAAAGGAAGTTGCATCCCATCCTTATGATGTGCTAAGTTCAGAAGAGGCACAAAAGGAGGCAGGTGAAAAATCTTTGCTTCATATAATAAAACCCGAGATCGATTTCACTCCAATTGCAGGCGAGCATGAGCGCAGAACCTACGATAAAGCGGTAGAAAACTTTAAGTTATGGCAGCAGAAAGGGTGGCTGGTTCAAGATAGAAAAGAGCAATACTACGTATATGCTCAGACCATGAACGGTCGCACTCAATACGGAATTGTTTTATGCGCCAATGTAGATGACTACATGAATGGCACAATAAAAAAGCATGAGCTGACACGCAAAGAGAAGGAGGATGACAGAATGATTCACGTTAGAATTCAGAATGCCAACCTTGAGCCTGTATTCTTTGCTTATCGCGATAATAATGAAATCAACAAAATTGTTGCAGATACTATCACAAAACAGCCTGAGTATGACTTTATTGCAGCAGACGGTTTTGGCCACAAAATGTGGGTAATAGATGATGAAAAAACTATCGCGAGGATCACAGAATTATTCACAACACAAGTTACTGCATTCTATGTCGCTGACGGTCACCACAGAACAGCAGCAGCTGCAAGAGTTGGGGAGGAGAAGAAAAAACAAAACCCTCATCACTCCGGCAAAGAGGAATACAACTATTTCATGGCAGTAGTATTCCCTGAGAGTCAGCTGCATATTCTTGATTACAACAGAGTTGTAAAGGACTTGAATGGAATTTCAAAAGATGAATTCATTAAGAAAATGAGTGAAGATTTTGATGTTGTAAATAAAGGCAAAGAAATTTATAATCCATCCGGACTTCACAACTTTTCCATGTATATTGACGGCGAATGGTATTCAATGACGGCAAAGAAAGAAACATACAATGATTCAGACCCAATAGATGTTCTGGACGTAACAGTCCTTTCAAATTGCATCTTTGACAAATTACTTAATATTAAAGACTTGCGCACCTCTGACAGAATAGATTTTGTTGGAGGAATCCGCGGCCTTGGAGAATTAAAGCGGAGAGTGGACAGCGGAGAGATGATTGCAGCATTTGCATTGTATCCTGTTTCTATGAAACAGCTGATTAACATTGCAGATACCGGCAATATCATGCCGCCAAAGACTACTTGGTTTGAACCAAAGCTTGCCAGCGGCGTAACTATCCATAAACTTGAGGATTTTATGGGCTAGGATTATCGTCCATTAATTTTTAAAGAGCAGCACCGTTTGATGCTGCTTTTTTTTTACAAACCATTTGATACATAAACGGACTCGCTCACCCTTTTTCAAAT
>DAONEN010000032.1:0-18663 GCA_035403105.1 Candidatus Egerieousia sp.
GCGATGAATTTTGCAATGAAGTCTATATATTCCTCAAGGGTGAAAGTGATGAAATCCTGTCGCTGAGCTGCAAATTCTTTTTCCATCTGAGTGCCCTTGATGATTTGGAGCTGATGAAATTTAAGTGCTGTAAGTGGCAGTTTGTTAATGATTTGCACAGAGGCTTCCATCTCTTGCATGGTCTCCCCGGGCAGCCCAAAAATGAAGTGGCCGCATTGTGTGATGCCGCGCTTGGCCGTCTCCTCAATAGCCTTCACTGCCGTTTCAAAGTTGTGCCCGCGGTGGATGCGTTCCAGTGTTTTGTCATAGACGCTTTCTATGCCATACTCAACAATTACTATTTTTCCCTCAGCAGTTTTGGACACGGTGCAATTATTGTTTTTGGGGCTCCATCCTATTGCAGGGTTACCATCCGTCTTGCCGCCTTCCGATAACTCTTGCAGCCAGTCAAGTTTCTCATTATCAATACAGTCCGGGCGCGTGCCAATGACGATGCCACGGATGTCCGGGTGTGCTAGAGCTTGCGCGTAAATTTCCTTCAGTTTGCTGAGCGGCGCGTACGTGTTTGAAAACGGCTGGAAATAAGCAATGTACTGTTGCGCCTTATGATATCTCACTTTGTGAAATTCAATACCTTCATCTATTTGTCTCCCGATAGATTTATCCGGCGTGGAGTAGTTTGGGTGGAACGCATCATTATCACAGTATGTGCAACCGCCTGTTCCAAGGGATCCGTCGCGATTAGGGCATGTGAACCCTGCGTTCACCACAACCTTCTGCAGCCGGCATCCGTACCGCTCCGTAAAATAATTGATAAAAGGATTATATCTGAGGTGCTGTTCCATTGGTTCACAAAGATAATGAAAAGATAAAACGCAGGCTGGATTTTGTAAAATGTCCTCGTTATCAGATATTTCAAAAATAGCACTTTTTAAAAAACACAGAAGCAGTATTTTGCAAATTACAGTAAATCAGCAAATTTTACAAAATCCGGCCTGACCTTGTAAATATAATATACCTGCGAAGCAGGGAGCTTTCAATTGCAATGCAATTCTGCGCATTGCGGCGTATTTGTTTTTCTAGCTATTTAGTTTGCATGTGGTCTTGACAACAGGTTGTGCAAAAAGATAAATATACTAATTGGCTTGACATTAGAGTGTTATGGTTGTATATTGCAGGGCGAAACATCAAACTGTCGGGATGGAAAAGAAAGAGAAAAGCGCTAGAAAAAGAGGAGAGAAAAGGACTCAAGATGGGATTCAGCATGTGGCATTCAGGGGGAATAACAGGAATGTGGTTTTTCTTGATGATTTGGACAGGATTAAGTTGTTGGAGTTCTTAGGAGATGTGTTGGAGAAAACGGGCAGCACACTCATGGAGATTTGCATCATGACAAACCATTGTCATATTATGGTTGAGACTCAATCTATTACTAGGCTGATGAAACAGTTTTTACCTAGATATAGTTTTTGGCACAACAAAAGATATGGAGAATCAGGGTCACTATTTAGTTCTCCTTTTATTAGTTATCCAAAAGTAACAGAAGAAATTTTAATTGACAGTTGCTCATATATTTTGAGGAACCCTATGGTTGCTGGTATGTGTGACAATGTTTGCGAGCATAAATGGAGTTCTGCCAATGTTCATTTTGGAAATAAATCTACTGCCAGGGCTAGCATACTAAAGTATATAAAAATTGATACATCACTGGTAGACAGAAAGTTCTCTAATAAGGAGGAGTTTGTGCATTTTATGAATAGTGTCCCTTCTGGCTTGAGGGAGAAATACAAAAGCAGGAGCAGCGCATGGAATAAAGTTCCTTTCCAGGAATTGATGAAATCGGCACAGTCCTTCATAGATAAAAACTTTTCCGGAAAAAAAATTGGAGAGTTAACTCTTGGAGAAAGTGATGAACTGGTTGTGCACCTTTACAATAATGTAGGTGGAAATGTCAGCCAGCTGGCGAGTCTTGTAAGAGATTCCAGATATAGGATATGGAAGGTTGTTAAAGGTCAGATAAAAATTAAGAGATAAAATAGAGACATCTTGGAATAAGCAACGCTTAACGCGTAGCTTTTCCGCCCATATGGGCCACAATAATTTGCGCTTGGCGCGCAACACATTGTTTAGCCCATATGCTTTTTTATTGGCTGATGAGGTTAGAACAGTGGTGTGCGTTGCAAGGTGTTGCAATTGAGGTTAACCTGCTGCGCAGGCAAATATATTTATAAACGCAGACTGGATTTTGTAAAATGGTCTCATTATCAGATATTTCAAAAATATCACTCTTTAAAAAACATAAAAGCAGCATTTTGTAAATTACTGCAAATCAGTAAATTTTGCAAAATCCAGCCTGACCTTGTTCTAATACGCGATTGGGACAAGGTCTTTTGCCCCTTGCCCCAATTTTATTATCTTTGCGCAACTTCAAAAAAAAGCGTATGAAATCCAATCATTCTAATTCTAAGCTTAATCAAGATTTTAATTCACGGACAAACGGCAAGGTGGTAGCACGCAACCAGACGGCAGCACGCAAGGACGATGCTATTAATCCGGCAAATCCTAACGGGCAGATTGCCATGGAGGGGCTGACCTTTGATGATGTGCTGTTGATTCCGGCAAAAAGCTCGGTACTTCCCAGGGAGGTGAATATAAGCAGCAAATTTACAAGGGATATTACTTTGCAGGTCCCGATAGTTTCTGCAGCTATGGATACCGTTACTGACTACAATTTGGCTATCAGCATTGCTCAGGAGGGAGGTATTGGCGTAATTCATAAGAATATGAGCAAAGAGCAACAGGCGGAGAGTGTGCGTAAGGTGAAGAGGGCGGAGAACGGAATGATATTTGACCCCATAACAATTCATGAGAGCGCGCTGGTTGGCGATGCCCGCAGATTGATGAGTGAGAACCACATAGGAGGTATTCCCGTTGTGGATTCAAACATGAGGCTGATAGGTATTGTTACCAACAGAGACTTAAGGTTTGTTGAGAATTCTCGTACTCCTATCAGCAAGGTAATGACTAAGGATCACTTGGTTACAACAACTCGCACGGATTTGGAGGAGGCCACAAGGCTGCTGCAGAAATACAGAATAGAAAAATTGCCTGTCGTGAATAAACAAGGCATTCTTGTAGGACTTATTACATATAAGGATATTACAAAGATTAAAGATAATCCCAATGCCAGCAAGGATTCTAAGGGGAGGTTGTTAGCTGCTGCAGCTGTGGGAGTTACATCAGACACCATGCAGAGAGTTGAGATGCTGGTTGCTGCCGGAGTTGATGCAATCTGCATTGATACGGCGCACGGGCATTCTGTTCACGTACTGGATACTATAAAGATTGTACGCAAGGCATTCCCTCATTTACAGATAGTTGCAGGTAATATCGCGACAGGTGAAGCTGCTAAAGCGTTGGTAGATAGTGGGGTGGATGGAGTTAAGGTTGGAATAGGACCCGGCTCAATTTGTACAACCCGTGTTATTGCGGGAGTAGGAGTTCCGCAGCTGACCGCTATTATGCTGGCTTCTAAAGCATTGGAAAAAACAGGAATACCTGTGATTGCAGACGGAGGTATCCGTTATTCTGGTGATATGGTTAAGGCTTTGGCCGCAGGCGCAAGCACAATTATGGCAGGGTCTTTGTTTGCAGGAGTTGAGGAATCTCCGGGTGAGACTATTATTTTGAACGGAAGGAAATTCAAATCTTACAGAGGCATGGGTTCTTTGGAGGCTATGCAACAAGGGTCTAAGGATAGGTATTTCCAGGATATGGAGGATGATGTGAAGAAGCTTGTTCCAGAAGGAATTGTGGCGCAAGTGCCTTACAAGGGGATGTTGAATGAGGTAATTTATCAGTTGGCCGGCGGTTTGAGAGCAGGAATGGGATATTGCGGAGCTGCTGATATTGAGGCTCTTAGAAGTGCAAGATTTGTGAGGATTACTTCAGCCGGTGTAATTGAAAATCACCCGCATGATGTAACAA
Organism: Candidatus Egerieousia sp.; assembly: GCA_035403105.1. Lineage (GTDB taxonomy): Bacteria > Bacteroidota > Bacteroidia > Bacteroidales > UBA932 > Egerieousia. The sequence continues at coordinate 3,988 of DAONEN010000032.1, forward strand.
TCACTAGAGAAGCACCTAACTACAGCAGGTAAATACAAACATTTTATATGAATAAGGTTCTTAAAGTTTTTTGCACAGGGTTATTTGGGGTAATTGTTTTTCTTGCGGGAGCAAGAACGGCGCAAGCGCAGGTGTACCAAAAAGGTCTGATTGATAAGACTATAGCAATAGTCGGAAATGAGCCGATTATGCTGAGCCAGCTGGAGGATGAGGTGCAGATGATGCAGGCGCAGGGAATGACTTCAGACAAAAATGTCCGCTGTCAAATTTTGGAGAGCATGCTTTCCGCAAAATTGTTTTTGAATCAGGCAAGGCTAGACAGTTTGAACATCCGCCCGGATCAGGTTGAGGCAGAGATAAATGAAAGGCTGGATAAAGCAATGACGCAGCTTGGCGGAGAGAAGGAGACTGAGGCATATTTTAAGAAACCTTTGTTCAAGTTAAAGGAGGATTGGCGCTCACTTTTGAATGAGCAGAATCTTACTCAGCAAGAACAGCAGCAGGTTATGAGAGCTGTTGGAGAGCTTACACCTTCTGAGGTTAAGAGGTTTTACAAAAAGGTTGACAAGGATTCGCTCCCGATAATTTCTACGCAGTACAGATTAAGTCAGATTGTCTTGTATCCATCTAAGGAGCAGGCAACTATGGCTGTTAAAGAGAGACTTCTGGGGTTCAGGCAGAGAGTTCTTAACGGAGAAAAATTCTCTATGCTCGCAGCGCTTTATTCAGAAGATCCGGGCAGTGCGGTAAGAGGCGGTGAGCTGAGGATGGCATCAAAAAATATTTACTGGCCTGCATTTTCAGATGCGGCAATGTCATTAAAGCCTGGACAAATTTCCCAAATTATTGAGACTCCTGATGGGTTCCATCTTATTCAGATGATTGAGAAAGACGGTGATATGTTCAATGCACGTCATATTCTTCTAAAGCCTAAATACACAGATGCTGACAGAGACAAAGCCTTTAAGACTTTGGACAGCGTAAGGACAAAAATTGTAAAGGATAGCATTACGTTTGAGAGGGCGGCGCGTTTCTTTTCTGAAGACCCAAAGACAAGAGTTAACGGCGGGCAGATGTCTGATGAAAACAGCGGAAGCATTTATTTTGAGAAGGACCAGCTTAAGCCTGCAGATTACAATGTTCTGAAAGATATGAAAGTTGGCGACATCTCTCAACCGTTTGAATCTGCCGATAATGAGACGCGTGTGGGACATACCATTTATAAAATAATTAGACTAGATGAGATTATTCCTTCACATCCGGCAAATGTAAAAGACGATTTTACGGTAATTCAAAATATTGCCAATCAGCAAAAGCAGACAGATGCCATAAAGGCGTTTGTTGAGGAGAAGCAAAAGTCCACTTACATTAAAGTAGATGACATGTTTAAAGACTGTCCGTTTGAAAGCAGCGGGTGGATTAAATAAATATTTCAGGTTTTTTTTCCCTCTTATTTTTTGTGTCGCGACAGTTTTGTTAAGCGGTGCGCGTGTGAATTGTGCTTATGCTCAGACAAAAAGAGAGAGGGACTCCCTTGTAAGATTGCTGGATGCAAAGTCTGCTTCTTTGATAGATAACATGAACGGTGTCTACAGAAAAGTTATAGGTCCTGCAAGATTTTTCCATAATAATACATATCTGCTTTGTGACTCTGCAATATGGAATGTTGTCACTAATGTGATTGATGCAATGGGACACGTTCAGATAATTCAGCAGACAACATACCTTGTTGGTGACCAGCTGACTTATCTCTCTGACCAGAACCTTGCTCAATTTAGAGGGGAAGTAGTTCATCTTTATAATCGCAAGGGCGACCAGCTTAAGACAAAGTTTCTGGATTACAACACAAAGGACAGTATTGCAACGTTTTATGACGGCGGTTGTTTGAGGGACAGCAAAGGCAATATTATTGAGGGAAACTCAGGAACTTATAATGCGGGCAAGAAAGAATTTGCTTTTTATACAAATGTGATGATGTTTTCAGATTCTGTTTATGTACGCGGAGACCAGGCAACTTACAATTCTCCCGCGGAGATGGCAACTTTTGGAACTCATACAACTGCATGGAAGGAGAGGGATACTCTTTATACAAATATGGGAGAGTATTTCACAAAGCCAGGCATGCTTTCACTTAAAAAAGACAACTATATTTCCACAAAAGACCAAGAAGTCTGGGCCAATCTTGTCAATTACTATAGAAAGACCGGAAACGCAGAACTATTTGGTAATGTGCAAATTAAAGATACCGCTAATTCTGCGGTTCTTATGGGGGACAAGGGTTTGTTTAACAGGAAACCCATGATTGCAACCATGACTGAAAAACCTGTTGCAGCCATGTACTCAAAAGAAAAATCGGGATATGATTCTTTAAAGAGAGAGACACTTTATAAGCTGGATACTTTGTTCCTTGCTGCCGATACTCTGAAAATGAGACTTGTGCGCAGATGTGATGTTGATACAAATCTTGTAAAGATTTGCTGGGAGAGAAAAATGCTTGCAGACAGAGATCCTATGGTGGAGATAGATTCTCTTAATGCTCAGTACCTTGAGGTATATAAGAAAAATAAAAAGAAGCTGGGGACTTTTGTAAGTCCGTATAGTTTTAAGATGAGTTCAAGCGCTTCCGGAGATGGCAGTTCAAGGAGCAGCGGAGTTAGGAACTCACAAGAAGAAAGATCAAATCCTCCGGCCGGAAAAGAGCCTGCGAAATCTGACGGAAAAGATAAACTGTCGGGAACTAAAAGTGATAACAAAATAACTGCTGCAGGAAGAACGGGTGATAAAAACAGCGTAAGACCGGGGGATGAAATTGGAAAAAACACAGAAGAAATTGCTGAAACCCCTGATACAACGGGCAATTCGTTAAAGATAAAATTGGCAAAAATAAAGAAGGACAGTCTGGCGGTTGCAAGAAAAAAAGCTCTGACCAGTGAGGGGGATACTACTAATGTGATCTTTATGGATGCGTATCATCACGTGAAAATTTTTAAGAGTGATTTGCGCGGAGTGTGTGATTCTCTGGTATATGCGGGGATAGACAGTATTGCAAGATTTTATAAAAATCCTGCATTGTGGAATGAAGATAAGAATCAATTTACGGCGGACAGCATAGAACTTTCTATAAGAAATAATAATGTATATAAGGGTAATCTTATTGAGAACGCTTATATTGTTTCACAGGAGGATTCCATTCATTTTGACCAAGTTAAAAGCACGGAGATGGTGGCTTATTTCCGCGATAATGACGTTTACAGATTTGATGCGCTTGGCGGCGCCTCTGCAATTTTATTCTTAAAAGAGAGGGACAGTGCAATTACTTTGATGAATCAGAAGGAGAGCAAAATTCTCTCCGCTCACATAATCGACAGAAAAATTCAGCGCATAAAATATGTGGAGAATTTAAAGAGTGATGTGCGTCCAACTTATAAACTCCCTGTAGATAAGCAGAGACTTAAGAATTTCAATTGGCGTATTTCTGAAATGCCGCGCAGCCGCTGGGAGCTGACAGACAGAAAAGTACAGACTTCACAAAGAGGAACGCTTGCAAAAATTGTTTTTCCAGATTATCCTCAGACCAAGATTTATTTCCCAAAATCTTATGAGACAATAATCGCGCTTGCAAAATCTATTGACAAAAAGATTGCTGCGGAAAATGCGGCGGAGGCTAAACAAGCGGAAACAGAACGGGCCGGCAAATCTGCTGACAATAAAAAAGTGAGACTGATAGGCATTCAAAAAGCGGAGCCGGAGGATATCCAAAACGGAAGGCCGGCAGATACTCCAAACGCAAGGCCGGCGGATACTCCAAACACAAAACCGGCAGATATTAAAAACATCAGGCCTGCAAAATAATTACAGCAGATTTTCAATAATGTTTTTTGACGGGTCAAACGGTTTAACATCATTTAGGTTAAACCCTTTGATAGCCATTTGAATAAGTTCCTCTTCCGTTGGCTGTCTTTTTTGACGTGCTGCAGATTCAACAGCGGCGGTATCATTGTAAAAGAAATATTCTCCCGCAGCGGTCATGACTTTTTTGGGGACAAGGCCAATCAGCTCGCACCCTGTAATTTTTACCCCGTGTTTTTCCGCCTGCTCGCAAACTTTCTTATAGGCAATATGCACAGGAGTTTCACTAATGTTGGTTACATTCATTGAAACTTGTGCCACTTTGTATTCGTCTATGTACCAGCCAATTGCTTTGCAACCTTTAAGAAGGCCCGGAACTCTTTTTGTAATGCCGTCCTCTTTTATTTTATGACCGCTCTCGCGGACCTCTCCCGCAATCTCTTTTGCTACGGCAACATCTGATGTATTCAAGTTATAGTTGATAGCAATTAAATAATCGCGTGCTCCAATGACAGATATTCCGCTGCGCGCAACTGCCTCATTATAAACCGTTGGACCAAAGTCCGGCTTCCAGTTTATATCTGCAATTTTTGCTTTTATTCCCTCATATTCACCATCACGACAGTGTGCAAGGTTCTGTCTTTCTGGAGTAAAAGCGGCTGATTCATAGCAATATACCGGAATACCTAAATCTTCTCCAACCATGCGGCCTAGCCTGCGTGCATAGGCGGCGCATTCATCCAAAGTCACTTCACTTACCGGGACCAGCGGCACAACGTCTGCCGCTCCAATGCGCGGGTGAGTTCCGTGCTGAACTCTCATATCTATCAGTTGCTGGGCAGCTTTGATTGCATTAAAAGTTGCGGAAATAACTTTCTCCGGCTCGCCTACATAAGTAAAAACAGTTCTGTTAGTAGCTTCACCGGGGTCAACATTAAGGAGTTTTGCGCCGCTATCTTTTATGACAGCGGCAATTTTATCAATGACATTCCTGTCTCTCCCTTCAGAGAAATTGGGAACACATTCTATAATTCTCATGATTAATCAATTCTTAATAAGTAACTATTTGCAGAGAGCCACGCTTTGCGCGCAGTTTCCTAATACTGCCTGCCATTAACGTACAAGCAAATTCCCGTATTGGTCTCACGCGCCAGCTTCTTAGGATCAATTTCTGTGTAGTGAACAGGGAAAAGATTTTTTGGCGAAATTAAATTTGCCGCCTTAATAAATTCCTCATCGCTCATTGTATATGGTTCATTCTTAGGCAAGAAAGCAATATCAATGTTTTTAATATCCTTCATTTCCGGAATCATCTCAGTATCTCCTGCAAAGTACATTCTAAATCCTTGCATGTCCAAAATATATCCGTTGCCTTCCTCCTTAATGTGGTAAGGATTTCCGTTGCTGCGCTTGTGCTTAATATTATATGCAGGAACAGCATAGATTGTTAATCCTCTGGAAGTAATATTATCTCCATTTTTAAGAATATCAACTTTGCAATGTTTCAACTTGTTGATATTCCTCATATTCTCTAAAGTCGTGGAAGGATCTACGTTAAATTTGTTGTCATCTGGGTTTAAATGTAAAGAAGGCAGGTCATTATCAATACAAGTTCCAACGCCCTTGCTAACTACAAACGCGGTATTAGGTGTAGCTATTTTTTCAATTGCTATGCAGTCATAATGGCCTCTGTGTGCGTGAGTAATTAAAATAACATCGGCTTTTGGTGCATCGGTAAAATCATAAACTGTGCTGCATGGATCAACATAAATTTGCATTCCTTCCCAGTCAATATGGATGGAGCCGTGCGCTAGGAATTCAACGTCCACAAGGCCCATTGGGGTGTAAAAAGAATTATGTACTTTGTTTCCCATCTCTGTAAAATATTATCTAAGTCTATATTTGCTTTAAATTATCTTTCGGGAATAAATATAATCCCGTTCACTTTTATAAAATTAAACAATAAAAACCAATTTCCAAAAAAGTACTGTCGGGAAATAAAAAAGGCGCCTCAAATGAGACGCCTCTTTTAAATATTATTGTCTGTTACTTTCCGGACAATTTCTTGTAACCGTCATAACGCAGTTTTGCAAACTCCTCAGTTAACTTAAACAATTCATCTGCCTCCTTAGGGAAGGTCTTAATAAGAGATGAATATCTAACCTCACTCTTGATGAAGTCTTGGAATTTGCTCCAATCCGGCTCCTTGCTGTCCAGCGTGAATGGATTTGTGTCAGCAGCAACATTAGGGTTGAATCTGTATAGATGCCAATAACCGCACTCTACAGCTTTCTTCTCCTCCAGCTGGCTGTGACCCATTCCGGCTTTTAGACCGTGGTTTATACAAGGTGCATAAGCAATAATCAATGAAGGGCCATCATATGCTTCAGCCTCTTGAATAGCCTTTAGGTATTGAGCTTGGCTAGAACCTGTTGCAACTTGAGCAACATATACGTAACCATAACTCATTGCCATCATTCCAAGGTCTTTCTTTCTAATCTTCTTGCCGCTGGTTGCAAATTTTGCAACTGCACCTGCAGGTGTAGCCTTAGATGACTGACCGCCTGTGTTTGAATAAACCTCAGTATCAACAACTAGCACGTTAACATTCTCACCGGAGGCAAGAACGTGATCAAGTCCGCCGTAACCAATATCATATCCCCAGCCGTCTCCGCCAATTATCCACTGGCTTCTAGGAATAAAGCAATCTTTATATTCATAAACTGCCTGACATGCAGGGTGTTTGCAACCCTCAATCATAGGAACAAGTTTAGCTGCAACTTCTTTAGCAACTTCTACATTATCCTTATTGTCAAGCCATTTCTGCATAAGTTCTTTAACTTCTGCACTTGTCTTTGCATCAGCGATAGCTTCTTCCACTCTGTTAACAAGAGTCTCTCTTAATCTTACAAAGCCAAGTCTCTGACCAAGACCAAATTCTGCATTATCCTCAAACAATGAGTTAGCCCATGCAGGACCGTGACCGTTCTTATCCTTGCAATAAGGAGAAGAAGGGAATGAACCGCTGTAGATTGAAGTACAACCGGTTGCATTGGCAGCCATAATTCTGTCGCCGAACATCTGAGTGATAAGTTTGATATAAGGAGTCTCTCCGCAGCCTGCGCAAGCGCCTGAGAATTCAAATAATGGCTGTGCAAACTGTGAGTTCTTAGGATTAGCGCCCTTAGGAGCAACTGTATCTTTATATCCAATCTTGTTGTGAAGATATTCAAAATTAGCCTGCTCGGCAAGCTGACTTTCAGCAGGTTTCATAACAAGAGCCTTCTCCTTTGCAGGGCATACATCCGCGCAGTTAGAGCAACCTGTACAATCTGCAGGATCTACTTGCATTGTAAAGAAGTAATCTTTTAGGTTAGCCTTGCCTTGTGCTTTTTTCAAACCCTTTGGAGCTTTAGCAGCTTCTGCCTCAGTCATTAAATAAGGACGGATGGCAGCGTGAGGGCAGATGAATGAGCACTGGTTACACTGTATACAGTTTTCAGGATTCCATTCTGGAATGTGAGTAGCAACTCCTCTCTTCTCAAATGATGCGGTTCCTGCAGGAATCCATCCATCAGGGAAGTCTACAAATGTGCTGACCGGAAGGTCATTGCCGCACTGTGCGTTAACAGGGTCAGCAACCTTGCGAACCCAATCCGGAGCCATACGTTTGTAAGAATCAGGGACAAACTTGCAAGCAGAGATGTTCTTCCACTCAAAAGGAATTTCAACTTTCTCAAACTCGCCGCCTCTGTCAACAGCCGCATAGTTCATTTTAACAATATTCTCACCCTTCTTGCCATAGCTCTTCTCAATCATCTTCTTCATCTCTTTAACGGCATCCTCATAAGGGATTATGTTTGCAATCTTAAAGAATGCGCTCTGAAGAATAGAATTGGTTCTTCCGCCAAGTCCAATCTCCTCTGCAATCTTGGTTGCATTGATGATATAGAATGTAAGTTTCTTGCTAACGATCTGATATTTAATGAAATCCGGAAGTCTGTCACAAGTGTCTTTTGCATTCCACAAACTGTTCAACAAGAATGTGCCGCCTTTCTTAATGCCTCTCAAAACATCATATTTTGTCAAATATGACGGAACGTGGCAGGCAACAAAGTCCGGAGTTGAAACCAAATATGGTGCGGGGATGATAGAATCTCCAAATCTTAAGTGTGAACAAGTGTAACCGCCTGATTTCTTTGAATCATAATCAAAGTAAGCCTGGCAATATTTCTTTGTGCTCTCACCAATAATCTTAATAGTATTCTTGTTTGCGCCAACGGTACCGTCTGAGCCAAGTCCAAAGAATTTGCACTCGTAAGTACCCTTTCTGGCCATAGGAATTTCCTCTTTCTGAGGCAATGACAAGAACGTAACATCATCTACGATACCAATTGTAAATGAGTTCTTTGGCTCCTTAAGCTTAAGGTTGTCAAATACCGCAAAAATTTGCGCAGGAGAAGTATCCTTAGATGACAAACCGTAACGTCCGCCAACAATCTTAATCTTGTTGGAAGACTCAGCAAGGGTGGTCTTAACATCCTCATATAGAGGCTCGCCGACAGATCCTGGTTCTTTGCATCTGTCAAGAACAGCAATTTTCTTTACAGTCTTAGGAAGAACTCTCAAGAAATATTTAGCAGAGAATGGTCTGTAAAGTCTTACAACTACAACTCCGACTTTCTCTCCTTTGTTTACAAGGTAATCAACAACCTCTTTTGTTGTGTCAGTTACAGAACCCATCGCGATTATAATATTCTCAGCCTTAGGGTCTCCGTAATAGTCAAAAGGAAGATAATGGCGGCCGCAAACCTCTCCAATTTCTCCCATATATCTTGCTACAATGTCCGGAACTTCTGTGTAATAAGGGTTTCTGGCCTCAGTCTCCTGGAAGTAAACATCTGAATTCTGCGCGGTACCCTTTGTAACGGGAGCGTTAGGATTAAGAGCTCTCTTTCTGAAGGCTGCTAATGCTTTGGTACTTACCATTTTCTTCAATTCATCTTCTGGAAGAACTTCAATCTTCTGAATTTCATGAGAAGTTCTAAATCCGTCAAAGAAGTGTACAAAAGGAAGAGAAGATTTAATAGCTGATAAATGTGTTACTGCTCCAAGATCCATTGCCTCCTGAACACTTGCAGAAGCAAGCATGCAGAAACCGGTTTGTCTTACTGCCATAACATCTTGCTGATCTCCAAAAATGGAAAGAGCATGAGTAGCAAGACTTCTTGCTGAAACGTGGAATACAGCAGGAAGCATCTCACCTGCAATCTTATACATGTTAGGAATCATAAGCAGCAATCCCTGGGATGCTGTGAATGTAGAAGTTAAAACTCCGGCCAGCAGAGAACCGTGAACAGTTCCGGACGCACCGCCTTCGCTCTCCATCTCAATGACCTTGACAGTTTCTCCAAACAAGTTTTTCCTTCCAAATGCTGCCCACTCGTCTATGTGCTCAGCCATTGGTGATGACGGGGTAATAGGATAAATTGCAGCAAGCTCGCTAAACAAATAGGCTACGTGTGCGGCAGCCTGATTACCATCGCAGGTAATAAATTGTTTTTCTTTTGCCATATCAAAAAATTAGTGTTATTAATTCTTACAAATTTGAGGCCCAAAGGTACTGATTTATTAGGGTTAAAACAAGTTAAAAAAACATTGGCATTATTTTTACGCAGTATTTCATATCTTGTATCGTTTTATCGACGACTTTGTGGTTAAAGTTAAGAGAAATTCCAGGACCTTTTGGAAATTATAAGGGGTTATAAATGAGAAATTTTGACAGTATTCCATTCAACAAGCCGTATTTTACGGGCTTAGAAATGGGTTATATTGAGGACTCTTTTAGGAGGGGTCATACTAGCGGCAACGGGCATTATACCCGCTTGTGCCAACAGTTTTTTGAGGAAAAACTGAGTGAGGATCCGTACCAGCAGCGTGAGCTTTTCCGGAGTACGGGTATTTTTGGCAAACCAAAGTGTTTGCTCACTACTTCTTGCACGGATGCACTTGAAATGTGTGCAATACTGTCGGGAGTAAAAAATGGGGATGAGGTAATAGTCCCGTCATATACTTTTGTCTCTACTGCTCTGGCTTTTGCAAGGCAGGGGGCAAAAATAGTCTTTGCAGATAGCAGATCGGATAACCCAAACATAGATGAATCCAGACTGGAGGATTTGATAACAAAGCGCACAAAGGTTATTGTCGTTGTGCATTATGCGGGTGTGGCTTGTGACATGGAGAAGATAATGCAGATTGCACGCAAATATAATCTGGTTGTTGTAGAAGATTGTGCGCAGTCAATTTGCACGGGCTATAAGGGCGTTCCTCTGGGAAGCATCGGAGATCTTGCTGCTTTCTCTTTTCATGAAACAAAGAATATTCAATGCGGAGAGGGAGGGCTACTAGTTGTGAATAATGATAAGTTTAAAGAGGGTGCTGAAATTGTTTGGGAAAAGGGGACAAACCGCAGCCAGTTTTTCCGCGGAGAGGTCAATAAGTATGGTTGGGTTGGAAATGGTTCATCTTTTCTTGCCTCTGAATGTACTGCTGCTTTCCTGTGGGGGCAGCTGCAAAGGATAGATGAAATACAGCATCAGAGAAGAATCTTGTGGAGAACTTATTATAAGGCATTTAAGTATAGTTCAGATGATGCTATTTTGGATAGGCGCGGAATAAAAATTCCATCTTTACCAACTTATGCCTACAATAATGCGCATATATTTTATTTTGTTTGTCAGTCATTAGAACAGCGTACAGATATAATTAACTATTTGGCAATGCGCGGAATTCATGCAACATTTCATTATTTATCTTTGCATCACAGTGATTTTGCGGCTAAGAATGGTTGGGGGGGTAGTGTTCTGCCTCAGGCAGACAGATATACGGATTGTTTGCTTAGGCTTCCTCTTTATAATTCTATGACCACGGAAGATGTTACAAATGTGACTGATGCTGTTGTTAGTTATTTGAAGGAGAGCGCTCTTGGCGTTGCAGATTTGTCTGCGGCAACAATATAAATGCTGGTGCGGGCTGCACGCCCGGTTTTGATGTATGATTTTACACTTTGTAAATGATGAAAAGATAATCAACCGCACGGTTGAAATGTTTGAGGAGCAATTCCCCGGAGAGAATATCTTTGTGGTAGCCAACAGGTTGCACCATCCTTTCAAGTATGTTAATGGCGTTCCGTGTATCTATTCCAGGGGAGAGTTTTTACGGAGGATTGAAGATTTTTCGGCTCCCGACAGAATCTATATTCATCTTCTAAATAAGCGGAAAATCAGTCTTTTGCGGAGTCTGAACTTGAAACGTCTTAAAGCAGACGGGGTTAAAATCTATTGGATTATCTGGGGGCTTGATTTGTACAATAATCTTTTGGAGCCGGCCGGGTTTAAAATTTATGATATTAACTCTCTCTCAATTGCGGGAGTGCGTCCTTCAATTGGAAAATTTTTTGCATTTATTGGAAGGTTAAACAGAAAATTTTCTGCAAATATCATTGTGCTGTTTGTGCAAAAGTATGTGGATTATATAGTTACGGATACTACTGAGAATGATTATGATTATCTTATTAGGTATTACCCGTCTCTTGCATGTAAGCCGCGCAAAGATTTTTTCTACTATCCTGTGGATGTTGTTCTGGGGGAGGATTTGCATAAAAGCTTGCTGAGGTCTGATAATGAAGACAATAGTGCAGGAAATGGTTCCGGTGCAGATTTGGTTGGCGGCAGCAGTGCCGGTAATAGCAGCGTTTGCAATGGAGGCGGGAATATTATCATTGGAAATTCCGGCTCCGCATCCAATAATCATCTTTATGCAATGAGCAAAATCGCGGCTCTCAATCTTGGCGCAAGAAAGGTTTACGTTCCGTTAAGTTACTCATGTATAAAGCGTTATAAGAGGTGCGTGCTTGAAGGAGGGCGCAAGTTGCTCGGCAGCAGGTTCTGTCCGCTTTTGGATTTTATGCCTCTTGAGGAGTACAACAAATTGCAGTTGAGTATAAGCGTAGCTTTGTATGGCAATTGGAGGCAAGAAGCTGTCGGGAATATACTGGTATTTCTTTTTATGGGGACAAAAGTTTTTCTCTCAAAGCACAATCCGGTTTATGAATGGGCGCTGTTTCATGGACTGAAAGTCTTTGAGCTGGAGGGGATTACACAAGAGCAGCTGGACACTCCGCTGACTGCTTCAGAGAAAATTTCCAACAGGAAGATTGTAAAAGATTCATTCACTAAAGAGCGGCTGCTTCAGCTGATAAAAGATTTGTAGTTTGATAACTAAATGGTAATGCTATTTGTGGTAGGGCAAGCAATTAGAAAAATTATTCAGATTTTGTTGGTGAGGGGATTTTATTAATTCCGTTGGGAGTTTGAATTATGTGATTGAGCTTTGTGTTGTTGCGGATTTCCCTGTTATGTTGCAGTGTCTCCGGCGTTTTGTAAGGACGCTTATGGTCCAGGTGAAGCAGAATTGCTGAATAACGTATCTGCCTGGATTTCAATCCCATATTAAAGAGTCTCTCTCCAAATTCCCTGTCTTGTCCGCCATAATGCATCTCCTCATTATAACCGTTGACGGCAAGCATGTCTGCCCTCCATCCGGAGGCATTGCATCCATTCCATGTTGCCTTTGCAGGAGTGATAAAATTCATGAACTTGCAGAATGTGGTACACGTTATGAGCTTGGTACACTTAAAGTTCCACTTGAGTCCTTGTTCTTTGAGCCACTTGTATTTTAAGGCGTTGCCCGATTCTACATCTGCGCGACAGAGCTGCTTGCTGATATCCATTGGAAGTCTGAAGTATCCTCCCGACAGTATGTAATTTTTCTTTGCATAACGCTCATGAGTTGCAATGAAATCTTTGCGCGGCACGCAGTCCTGGTCTGTAAAAATCAAGTACTCTGCGGTGGCCGCAACCAGCGCTTTGTTTAAAATTTGTGACTTTTGGAATCCTTTGTCTTCCTGCCAAATATGCTTGATTGGAAGAGTGCTTTTAAAACTTTCAATCAGCTGCCGCGTCTCATCCCGGCTGCCGTCATCCGCAATCAAAATCTCATCTGCCGGCCTTGTCTGGTTAAGATAACCCCACAAGGCCTTCTCCAGCCATGCCGGGTTATTGTATGTGGATATGATTACTCCGATTTTCAAAAAGTGCAAGGTCTTTAAAAGTGTGACGCCGTCTTTAATTAATAACAGCGTCATTTATTTAAATTTATTGTCTACCGGAAATTATTGTGCCTTCCGGTGCAATTTTCTTTATAAGTCCTTGAAGGACAGAGCCGGGACCAAGCTCTACAAATTCATTGGCGCCGTCTTTAACCATGTTCTCAACTATCTGAGCCCAGCGTACAGGGTGGGTAAGTTGGATTAGCAAGTTCTTTTTAATCTCAGCAGGGTCTGAGTGAGGCAGTGCATCAACATTCTGATATACAGGACATACGGGCTTGCTGATTTGTGCTTTCTCAATTGCTTCTGCAAGTTCTAAGCGTGCAGGCTCCATGCAAGGTGAGTGGAATGCGCCTCCAACTACCAATGGGACAACGCGTTTTGCACCTGCTGCTTTCATGGCTTCGCCGGCCTTTGCAACCGCCTCAATTTCACCGCTTATAACAACTTGTCCGTGAGAGTTGTAGTTTGCCGCTACAACAATTCCGGGAGTCTGTTTGCAAATCTCTTCAATCTTGGCATCATCCATTCCAATAATGGCAGCCATTGTAGATGGCTTAAGCTCACACGCTTTCTGCATGGCAAATGCACGCTTTGCAACCAGCCGAAGCCCCTCCTCAAAGCTCAAGCCACCTGCTGCTGTCAGCGCAGAAAACTCTCCAAGTGAATGACCTGCAACCATATCGGGTTTAAAATCTTCCAGGCATTTTGCAAGAGCAACAGAATGAACAAAAATTGCGGGCTGCGTAACCTTTGTCTGCTTAAGCTCTTCCGCGGTTCCCTTGAACATAATGTCCACAAGGTTGAATCCTAAAATATCATTTGACTCATCAAACAGTTTCTTAGCCAGCGGATTACTATTGTACAGATCCTGGCCCATTCCAGTGAATTGTGCCCCTTGTCCGGGGAAAACGTATGCTTTCATATTTTTTAAAAATTTTTCTCGACAGTTTTTTATATTTTCCATCTGTAATATCTATTGCAGATGATCATATTTATTCTCTTTTTTTAGAGAATCTCTTTAATCAATTAGAGAATCTCATCAAGTTTAAAATGCTTTCCACAGAGTTCTGGCAAAGATAAATAAAATATATAACTTTGCCTGCCGCGCGGCACTGCTCTGCAGACCGTGCCATGCTGCCGGCTTCTTTAATGTCAGCAGCACCTCGCCCCCCTAGTCTAATGGATAGAATTCGAGATTCCGGTTCTCGCGATAGCGGTTCGATTCCGCTGGGGGGCACAAATATGTGCCGCATCTTTGGCGCCAAAATTCTTAGAATCACTAATATGTACAATAAGTTAGGCTTAATTAAAGTTACCAGGAAGATGTTAGTTGCAATTTCATCTTCTTTAATCCTTTGTTGTCCGGGACTCACTTTAAATGCGCAACCTGCTGAGGAGCAATTAGGTGCACATGCTACTGCAGGTCAATTAAATGCGCAGACTGTCGGGAATAAAAAAGAAACAACCGCAGCAATACTTGAACAAAGCAGCAGCGATGCAGCAAAACTTCAGCAGAGCGTTGCAGCAAAACCTCAGCAGAGCAGTGAGGAAAAACTTCAGCAGAGCTACGCAGCAAAACCTCAACAGTGCGGTGCAGCAAAACCTCAACAGAGCGTTGCAGCAAAATCTCAGCAGAGCGTTGCAGCAAAACCTCA
>DAONEN010000032.1:18763-20760 GCA_035403105.1 Candidatus Egerieousia sp.
GTGCTCCAGAGATTCCCAAAGCGCTTGTTGCATAAAAAATTCTTACGGAAAAGTTATCAACGTTGGGACCGGGGACAGTCATGAAACCCGCTCACTTGTATGGTTGAACGTTGTCCGTAAGCTCTATCTAAAAGCCTGGAAATCAGATGATAATGAGCTTGTAGATGCTTGGGCATGGTGGGTGTTTGTCAATCACGTGGGGGAAGAGTTATAGAATGGGACGCTAATAGGCGGGAAAGAGTTCTGGAATAGGACACTAATAGGTGGGAAGCAGTCCTGGAATAGGACACTAATAGGTGGTATATTGCTAACATGTTAATAATAAGATTGTTATAGCTGCGGGGCCTCGTGTTTTATGACCCCCTGCTATGCAAGTTTCTCATATTCAGACATATAGGCCAATGCCATCCACCGCAGCTGCCTTCTTCTACCATCCGCCACCACCACCCTCTTCTACCACCTGCCGCCGCTACCCTCTTCCGCCGCTACCCTCTTCCGCCGCCATCCTCTTCTGCCACCCTCTTCCGCCACAACTTACCATTCGTCCTCTATATACTTGAACCTTTTTTCTGCTCTCTCTACCACCATCTCCGACCTAAGCAAATCCTTAAAACTGTCGAGAGAACTAAAATTTTTCCTGATAATACTTGGTTCAACTTTAACGTATTTTGCAAGTTCATTATATGCTGTGGTATAAAATAAATACGAGTTGTATTTGTAGGTCCAAGGTTGTGTACTCATATTTGCAAGTGTCGGATTATTAAGCATATAGATTATGACATTCATTTTTAGGTAAACAGAATTCTTTGAATAAAACAAAGACGGCTCAAATAGTCGGCCTGGCTTTTTATACCTATAGTAGAAATATCCTGTATACGCTTTTGTCAGGTATTCAGTAAAAAGCTCTATATCAGCAATTTTTACCAGAAGATGGATATGGTTGGTCATTAGCGTAAATGCATATAGCACAGCATCAAACCTCTGCATGAGACTGTTGAGCAGACTCAAGAATTTTTTATAATCTTTATCATCTCCAAAAACTTTTTTCCTGTCATCTCCCCTCATTATCAAGTGATAGGCTACTTTCTTTTTGCTCTCGACAGTTTTGTCCGGTTCTTTCATGACCTTTGTGGCACTCATTGCTTCTCCGGCCTTCATGGCCTTTGTGGCACTCATTGCATTTGCCGCACCAGTTTTATTGGTGTTATTCACGACAGTTTTCATCCTTCCTCCCCTTTTTAATTTGGTGGTGGTAGATTAAGTGACAGATAATTAGGCGTTTGTGCGGATAGGGGGCTGAAATTTTAGATCCCCGCTCATGTAATAGATTGATAATTAGAGAATAGAGTTTATACCACTTCCTCTTTCACTCACCCTTCACCCTCATCCTTCACCCTCACCTTCTACAATCATCCTTTACCCTCATCTTCTACCCTCATCTTCTACCCTCATCCTTCACCCTCATCCTTCACCCTCATCCTTCACAATCGTCCTTCACTTTTTCCTTCCACTCACTTTCTCTTATTTCCTCTTCCAAATATAATATCAGCTTGAGCTGAATGCAAGTGTTTTAAGTATTATTTTCTCTTTAGTGTTCACGACGGTTCTGAGGTGGGTATGTGTTAATGCTCAGGTAATCAATAGCTTGCGCTGGAAGGGGGTGCTAAATTTGAGAGCCTTCATCTGCAAGTCTCATGTAATCATCTATTTAGCATAATGCCACCTTGTGGGTTGCACCTTGTGGGTTGCACCTTGTGGTTGCACCCCATGGTTACACCCTATGGTTGCACCCCTGTGGTTACAGCACCCTATGGTTGCATCCCATGGTTGCACCTTGTGGTTGCGGCTGCTAAGTATTTAGCAATCATTCTGTCTGTGGTCTGTTACATAAAAAAAGCCGCTTAAAATAGGCGGCTTTTTTATCTATCGTGAGGAAAATAAAATTACTCTACAAACGCAATAATTTCATTCTTCTCTACCTTCTGACCTTGCTTTGC
>DAONEN010000033.1:0-19209 GCA_035403105.1 Candidatus Egerieousia sp.
ATAGAATACACTCAAGACATCTGCCGGAAACCAGAGAAGGGTCAATCAATTTAAGAGAACCGGCAGCGGCATTGCGAGGATTTGCAAACTCCTGCTCTTCATTTAACTCTCTCTCATAATTCAATTTGTCAAAAGCCTCATACGGCATATAAATTTCTCCCCTGATTTCAAATTCAGTGGGATAGCCGCTGCCAGGCTTAAGGTGTTGAGGTATGGAGAGGATATGCTTTACATTTTCAGTAACATCGTCGCCGACAGCTCCGTCTCCGCGTGTGAGAGCACGCTCCAGCGCACCATCTTTATAGTATAAGTTAATTCCGGTGCCATCAAATTTGAGTTCACATGAATATGAGTAAGGCTGGTCCGTAAACTTTCTAATTCTCCTATCAAATTCTTTAAGCTCTTCAATGTTGTATGTATTTGCCAATGACAGCATAGGGTGTTTATGAGGAAATTGCCTGAAGTGATTTTTGCCGTCGGAAGCTTCTGAATTGTTACTTTTTTCCTGTTTTGTTTCAGCGGGCGCTTCCAGATCGCTGCCAACTTTCTGGGTAGGGGAATCAGGTGTAATAAATTCAGGGTAAAGCTTTTCCAACTGCACAAGATCCCGCATCAATATATCAAACTCATAATCGGAAATAATAGGGCTGTTCAGCACATAATAGTTATGATTGTGCCGGTTCAACTCCTTCCTGAGAGCGTCAATGCGCACTTTTGCTTCCTTTTTGTTCATCAAGACAAATTTAACCTCCAAATTTACCATATTTTGATAATAAATCATAAATTTGCGACCGATTTAGAGGAGATATTTATATGCAAAAATCAATTGTTATTTTAACAGGCGGAGGTCCTGCGCCGGGAATGAACACGGTAGTTGGGACTATCACAAAAGTATTTTTAAGAAACGGTTACAGAGTTCTTGGACTTAACGGAGGTTACAAAGGTTTGTTTTCTCCGGATCCAAATTTTGAAGATTTGAATTTTTTCTTGGCCGATTCTATATTTAACAGAGGGGGTTCTCATCTGGTAATGAGCAGGTTTAAGCCTACACAGGAAGATTTTGATAAGAATTTTAATCTTAAATTTTTCCAAGAAAACAATATTAAATTGTTGGTAACAATTGGCGGTGACGACACTGCATCTACTGCAAACAGAATTGCAAAATTTCTTTATGAGAAGGATTATCACATAGCAAATATTCACGTTCCTAAGACCATTGACAATGATCTTCCTCTTCCGCAGAATATTGCCACGTTCGGATACCAGTCTGCAAAAGGCGAGGGAACTACCATTGGGGCAACTATTTATGAGGATGCAAGAACAAATCACACTTGGTTTGTAGTCTCCGCAATGGGACGTTCAGCGGGTCACCTTGCACTTGCAATTGGATACACAAATCATTATCCGATGATTGTAATTCCGGAGATGTTCAATAAGACCAATATTACCGGGGAGAAAATTATAAACATGGCCGTCTCTGCAATTATAAAGAGAAAAATTCTTGGAATTGACTACGGTGCAATTATAATTTCAGAGGGTGTGTTTGAGGAACTTTCCAGTGAGGAACTGCAGTCTTACGGAGTCAAATTCACGTATGACCAGCATGGACATCCGGAACTTGGTAAAGTGTCTAAGGCCCAGATGTTCAATGATATGCTTGAAACACGCTTGAAACAGCTGGGGCTTGATATTAAGTCTCGTCCTGTTGAGATTGGGTATGAAGTAAGGTGTATTACGCCCCATGCGTATGACTTAGTATATTGCACAGAGCTTGGAATGGGTGTGTACAAATTGTTCACAGAGGGCATTACAGGGTGTATGGTTTACATGGATTTGAATGGTAATGTCAAATCTCTGTATCTGAAGGATATGCAGGATCCGGTAACCGGAAAAATTCCTCCAAGGGGAGTTAATATCCATCAGGATAAAGTAAGGATGATGTTTGACTTAATAATGCATTATATCACTCCGGAGGATTACGAAGCTGCAAAGAAGTATGTTAAAGATCCTGAGACTTACGACTTTAAGAAAATCCTTAATTGGTAATAAATAAACAAGTATGAGAGTGCACGTCCAATATTGGGCGTGCATTTTTTGTAATTGAGATGAAACCGATAATTTATCAAATGTTTTTGCGTGTCTTTGGCAATAAAAGACAGGATTATATTCAAAACGGATGGTTTGCAACTAATGGAAGCGGGAAGTTCAGCAGTGTAAATGAACAGGTTCTTTGGCACCTTAAATCATTGAGTGTAAGTCATGTATATTTTACCGGAATTATCCGCAGTGCAACTAAAACGGATTTTACTCAGTACGGAATTCCGCGCAATTCGGACGCTGTGGTAAAGGGACGCGCAGGCTCCCCATTTGCTGTAACAGATTATTATGATGTTAGCCCGGCTCTTGCAGATAAAGTTCCCGACAGATTTGAGGAGTTTGAAAAAATGCTGCAGCGCGTTCATTCAATGGGTATTAAGACTATTATTGACTTTGTGCCCAATCATGTTTCCAGAGAGTATAGTACATTGTACAAGGGTGTGGGTGATGCCGCAGTTAATTCTGTTGCTGCGGATGAGAATAGTATGATAGCTAGGTTTGGATTAGGAGATAAAAAAGAAGTGGCATTTGATCCGCAAAACAATTTTTATTATTTCCCTGGGCAGGAACTCAAAATGGGAGAGTATGTGGAGAATCCGGCTAGAGCAACTGGAAATGACTGCTTTACAGCGGCTCCCTCACACAATGACTGGTATGAAACCGTAAAATTGAATTACGGAGTTGATTATATGAACGTTGTAAATTCTGGTGAGAATCAGGAACCGTCAGATGAATTTAACGGACATAAATGTTATTTTAATCCGATGCCTAAAACATGGAGGATGATGTATAATGTGCTGGATTTCTGGTGTTCCAAAGGTGTGGACGGATTCCGTTGTGATATGGCTGAGATGGTGCCGCCGGCATTCTGGAAATGGGCTGTCGGGAAAATAAAAGAGAAATACCCAAAGGTGATATTTATGGCAGAGTCTTATAATCCTCTGCAGTACAAGGTGTTGGTTGAATGCGGATTTGATATGCTGTATGACAAGGTTGGGCTTTATGACAAATTGAAGAGCATATCACGAGGGGAGGCTGCGGCATATGAAATCACGGCATGCTGGCAAAACCTTGATGCAATAAAACTGCAAAGCGCCGGTAATGGGCAGATAGCTCAAAATTGTAATAATGAGCATGTTGTGCAAAGCGATGTGAGTGTTCAGGATAGAATGTTGAATTTTTTGGAGAATCATGATGAACAGAGGATAGCGTCCGATTTTAATCTTGGAGGAGCAAGAGCGGGCAGCTGCTGTCTTGGCGCAAATGAAGCAGGTTTTAGAGCGTTGCCGGAACTGGTTGTTAGTCTGATGCTTAAAAGGTCGCCATTCATGCTCTATTTTGGACAGGAATTTGGAGAGCGCGGAATGGAGAGTGAAGGTTATAGCGGCTTGGACGGAAAGACCTCAATATTTGATTATTGCAATGCTCCAAGTGTTGAAAGATTCTTAAATAAAGAATTGTATTTAGAAGAGCAAAATCTATTTGCAGAGTATGTAAAGCTCTTACATATAGTCGCTTCAGAGAAAGCTATCTCTTGCGGTGATATGTTTGATTTGGAGTATGCAAATTGCGGAGACAAAGATTTTGCTGCAGAAGAAGGCATTTTTAATCCCGACAGAAACTTTGTATTTGCACGCAGATTCACCTGCTCCGGAGCATCTTCCGCAGAACATTTCTCTAAAAAAGAGAACTCGTTAATTTTAATTGCAGTAGATTTCTCTCAAAGCGCAAAAATGCTTAGGGTGGTTTTGCCTGCGCATTTGTTTGATTTCTGGAATATTGCAGAGGTTGGGGCTATTGAAGCAAAAGATTTGCTTTCCGGAAAATCTATGCGTCTGGCCCTGCGCAAAGATGCTGCCATATCTATGCCGCTCAACCGGTACGGCATCTGCATCCTCAAACTCTTACTATAATTCTTTGATTAATAATCTATTAGCAAGTGGCTGAAAGCCACCGCGCTGACTCACAAAAAAAGCGACATCTCTGTCGCTTTCTTTTGAGCCAGCTCGGAGAGTCGAACTCCGGACCTACGCGTTACGAATGCGTCGCTCTAGCCATCTGAGCTAAGCTGGCAAAATACGTCGGCCAACAGGCCGGCAGTTAATTATTTACGGTCAGCTGCAGCAAACGCGCATAATGTTGCAAATCCAACGCAGCTTACAATACAAGCAAAAACAACGATTCCAATCAGCCACCAAATCAAAGTAGCCTTTGCCCAATTCTCTCTCTCGTCCTTATTCCCGCCAAATGCCCAAACAAAAGGCATAATAATGTTTACCAACGGGATAAACATAAGGAACAATGTTAACACCCATTGTCCTACTGTTAGTGTTTCTTTCAGACGCTGATTCATTGGTGCAACCGGCTTATTCCCAAGCTGTTCTGTCTTAGGCTCTTGTCCTTCTATTATTTCCATATAGTTAAGTTTAAATGTTTTAACATCCTCGTCCTTGGGCGCTTTCCTGCTTACAATTTCCATATTGTTAAGTTTAAAAGTTAGAGCAAGCACTACCGCTATATTTTCTTATTTTTGCACCGCGTCTCCGTCTGGGACGCAAAAGTAGTAAAATTTTTTATGCCATCCATATAGTTTTATGTCAACAGTAATTCCAACAGAACTTGGAACGGAAAAAATTTCCAAGTTGCTCAAGCAATATGCAATTCCTGCCATTATAGCAATGACAGCATCTTCTCTATATAATATGTGTGACAGCATTTTTATCGGGCAGGGTGTTGGGCCTTATGCTATTGCAGGTCTGGCTATTACGTTCCCACTTATGAATCTGAGCGCGGCGTGCGGAACGCTTGTTGGTGTTGGCGCTTCTACAATTATTTCTGTTTTGCTGGGCCAGAAAAATTACAAAGTAGCACAAAAAGTTCTTGGCAATTCTGTGGTTCTCAACGTAATAGTAGGGCTCTTGTTTTCTGTTCTTTGCATTGCATTTTTAAAACCAATCCTTTTCTTTTTTGGAGCGAGCCCAAATACAATGACTTACGCGTATGATTATATGTTTATCATATTGCTTGGAAATATTGTGACCCATCTATATTTTGGAATGAACAATATTGTGCGCGTAATGGGGCTTCCTAAAAAGGCAATGGGCGCAACTATTTTTACAGTCGTAATTAATTCAATATTAGACCCCATATTCATTTTTATCTTTCACTGGGGAGTGAGAGGTGCAGCCATAGCCACAGTGCTTTCTCAATTTTTGGCAATGCTTTACGTCTTTTATCTTGCGTCCAACAAAAATCGTATAATTCATTTAAAAAAAGGAATATACAAGCTTGAGGCAAAAATAATTAAGAAGATATTTTCAATAGGAATGTCTCCGTTTTTAATGAATGCCGCCTCTTGTTTTATTGTTCTGTTTCTAAATCAGCAGCTTAAGAGATATGGCGGGGATATGGCTATAGGTGCGTTTGGCATTGTAAACAGGATGAGTTTTTTGTTTATGATGGTTGTCATGGGGCTAAATCAGGGAATGCAGCCAATTGCAGGTTATAATTTTGGGGCTAATAAACCGCAGAGAGTCAGTAAAGTACTAAAGACAACAATCCTGCTAGCCACTGCTGTTACTTCATTCGGTTTTGTAATAGGGGAGTTGTTTCCAAGGCAGCTTGCATTTATTTTTACTACAGATCCTGAACTTATAAGGCAATCCGTCATTGGTCTTAGAATAATCTTTATAAGTTTCCCAATTATTGGTTTCCAGATGGTTACTGCATATTTTTTCCAAAGCATAGGATTTGCAAAGAAGGCTGTTTTTCTCTCTTTGTCAAGACAGGTTTTATTCTTACTCCCGCTGCTTTTCTTAATGCCGACTTTTTGGGGAATACACGGAGTTTGGTGGAGTCTGCCGTTTTCTGACTTTATTGCCAGCGTTGTATCCGGGTTGATGCTTGCAGCTCAGCACAGAGCATTTATAAAAATGCAGCAAGAGCAAGATAGGCAGTCTCAACAGCAAACATCAGTACAACCTAAAGAGAATCAACAACAATAAAATATATTTCATTGGTTAACTCATATATTGATGGATATGTCAGACAATAATTTTTTTTACGTAAGCATTGGACGGCAGATAGGGGCCGGTGGGCTTGAAATTGCTAAAATTCTTGGGAAGAAATTTAGTGTTCCGGTTTATGACAAAGAACTTCTTATTGAGGCATCTAAGGAGAGCGGATTAAATCCGGAAATATTTGAGAAAGCTGATGAAAATAAGGTGATTGAGAGCATAGGAGGCATGTTTGGATTTAGCTCTCTGGCAGAGGGGTTCTCCAACTTTTTCACATCTGCCGTACTGGACAGTTCAGCTTTGTACAAAATTGAGAGCGGCGTGATTGCAGAAATTGCGGAGAAAGGATCGGCAATTTTTATGGGACGCTGTTCAGATTATGTATTAAGAGACAACCCCAATGGAATATCGGTTTTTATAACTGCTTCAAAACCAGATAGGATTGCTAGAGTAAAACTCAGTAAAAAACTGGATGGAATAGAGAAACTCTCAGATGAAAAAATCTCTGAGATTCTAGATAAGGGTGATAAGAAGAGAGCAAATTACTATAATAATTACACAATGAAATCTTGGGGGAATGCTGAGTCTTATGATATGTGTCTGAACTCAACTGTCTTAACTATAGATGGTTGCGCAGAGATAATAGCAAATATAATTAAAGAGAAATTTTTGACAAATCATCATCCGCTTTAATCTTGCGGATAATAGTTTTTACCAGCGTTTCCATTTTTTTCCCTTGGCGGTAATCAGCCGGACATATATAATTTACGCGCTGCTGGTCCAATAGTTCCTGAGCAATAATTTTTTTATTGTAAATACCTGAATTGTAAACTGCTATGGAAGTTCCTCCAAGCTGCTTGGTGAGCTTCATGCAAGGTACGTCAGTTTCTCCGTCTCCAAAATAAATCATATTTGGGAATGCAACTCGTTTATCCTCTTCGGGCATGGACTCGTTGATTTTCTCACTGTCGTGAATATTGAGAATGCCCTTGTTAATTTTAAAAAGGAATTGAGTCTTGTTTGTGTAGTTGACTGCTGCGGCGGGCCAGATTGCATTTCCTTTTTTGCTGTAGTAGAAAGAGCTTGCGAAAATTGCCTTAAACTCTTTTGCAATCTTCATTCCCTCAAGGATTTCCAATAACCCGGAGGAGTTGATATAGTGCTCAACAACCACACCCTCCTGTTTCCCGATATCTTTGATTCTTTTAAACCAGCTTTCAACTCCGGGGAAAAAATTGACATCCCGGCCAAACTTCATGAAACTCTCCTTGGTGAGAGATATATTTTTTTTGCGGGCTTCATCGAGCATTAGAAGCATGTATATAAGAATTCCGTCAGCATCCTGAGTATCAGCCATTCTGTGAGATTCCGCCCAAAATTCGTCTGCTGTTTTGCCTATGGCCTTGATGAATGAATATTCCTGCATGTTGCCGGGGGCAAGCGTGCCGTCAAAATCATATATCAACGCAACTATAGGTTTATCGGAATTCTTCATATTCAATTATTTATGCCTCTTGTACAACTCTTTCTCCAGGTCTGCGATGGTCATATTCTTGCTTGCAAGCAGCACGAGCAGATGATAAATTAAATCAGAAGATTCATAAATAAATCTCTCATCATTATTATTAACCGCCTCTATTACACTCTCGACAGCCTCTTCTCCAATCTTTTGAGCCATTCTGTTTACTCCTGCGTCAAATAGCTCAACGGTGTAAGAGCCTTTTGGACGTTTCTCTTTTCTGCCGTATACAACTTTTTCCAGTTCCCTTATAAATCCCTCTGTGTCATCTGTTTTAAAGCAAGATGTAGTTCCCTTGTGACAAACAGGTCCCATCGGCTGAGCCTTTACAAGAATGGTGTCTTGGTCGCAATCGAGGTACATCTCTTTAGGAATCAAAAAATTGCCGCTTGTCTCTCCCTTTGTCCACAAAGTTTTGCGGCTGCGGCTGTAAAATGTCACCTTGTTCTCTTTGAGCGTAAGTTCTAGAGATTCTTTGTTCATGTAACCAAGCATCAAAACTTTTAATGTTGCATAGTCTTGAATAACAGCAGGAACGAGTCCGCTCCCCTTTGCAAAATCTACATCTTCTACTTTAAAATCAATTTTCATTTTAGTAACCTTTATCAGAAATTTGCCTGAAAAATTTATTGCAAAATTCTCTATTCTTCTCCGTAATTATCTATTCCGTAAATGTATCTAACCGTAACTCCGTGTTCTCTAAGGTATTTCTTAAGTTTTGGAATTCTTATTTTCCCGTAATGGAATACAGATGCTGCAAGTGCTGCATCCGCACCGCCCTTTGTAAGAACATCAGCAATATCTTGTATGCTTCCGGCTCCGCCACTTGCAATAACCGGGATATGCACGCTGTCAGCTAGTTTGCGGCAAGGATCGCATGCATAGCCAAACTCTGTTCCGTCATTATCCATGGATGTGAAAAGAATTTCACCTGCTCCGCGTTCTTCTGCTTCCTTAGCCCAACTGAACATCTCCTTATTGGAGAATTTGGTTCCGGCACTTGTTGTGACTCTCCAAATTCCGTTTACTTGTTTTGCATCTATTGCAACTACCACAAACTGAGAACCATAGCGTTTTGCCAAATCGCTAATTAGCTGCGGATTATTTACCACCGCCGTACATATAGAAACTTTATCGGCTCCTGCATCCAGCAATCTTGCTGCATCATCTAAGGATGAAATGCCGCCTCCCACGGTAAACGGGATATCAATATTTCTGGCAATCTTTTTTACCAAGCCTAAAAAGGTCTTGCGTCCCTCTACAGTTGCGCTAATGTCCAGAAAAACAAGCTCATCTGCACCGTCATAAGAGTAGGCTTTTGCCAATTCTACCGGATCCCCCACATTTACCATGCGTACAAAATTCACTCCCTTTACAGTTTTACCGTCGCGAACATCCAAGCAAGGTATAATCCTCTTTGCTAACATAATTTATTCATTATCAGTGTTTTCTGTAGATTCCTTTGTCGGAGCATTTGATTTGTTAAATTCTCTTATCTGGTCCAGAGTGATGTGTCCTTCATAAATAGCCTTGCCAACAACGGCAGCAGGAATATTTATATCATTCAGGTCTTCAATGTCTTGCATGCTGCTGATTCCTCCGCTGGCAATGACTTTAAGCCTTGGATATTTTCCTTCCAGCTCTCTGTACATTTTCAATGAAGGGCCCGCAAGCATTCCGTCTTTTGAGATATCTGTAATGATTGCATACTTAAGTCCTTCTTGCAAAAATAATTTAATCAGCTCATCTGCGGTTTTATCTGTGGATTCCTTCCATCCTTTGATAGCTATTTTGTTCTCTTTTACATCAGCTCCAAGAACAACCCTATCGCTTCCAAAACAATCTAACCAGTATGTGAATACGTTGGGCTCAGTTGCTGCAATGCTGCCGCAAATTACTCTGTCCGCGCCGTTTTCCAGTGCGTCCCTCAAGGAATTTCTTGTTTTGATTCCGCCGCCAAACTCTACAAGCAAATTTGTTTTGCTTGCAATTTCCAGAAGGGTATCCAAAATTACAGGAGAGTTGCTCTTTGCACCTTGCAAATCAATCAAATGCACGCGTTTAACGCCGCAGTCTTCATAACTTTTTGCAACCTCAAGAGGGTCTTCTGAATATGTCTTAATCTTTGAAAAATCTCCCTGGCTCAGCCTAACGCATTTGCCGTTCATTACATCTATTGCTGGAATTATTTCTATCATAATTTTCTCTATAATTAACTGTCGGGACATATATAATATTGTCTCACGACAGATGTGGTTACTTCATTTTCAAAAAGTTGCGCAGAAGCTTTTCTCCCGCCAGCCCGCTCTTTTCCGGGTGAAACTGGCACCCCATAAAATTGTCTTTTTTTAAGGATGCGCCAAACTTTATTCCATAATTACAAACCGCTATTGTGTTTTCATTCACATTTGCGCAGTAGGAGTGTACATAGTAAAAGAAGGTGTCTTCATGTATTTCATCATAAAGAGAGGACTTCAAATCCGTCATATTATCCCAGCCTACGTGCGGAACTTTAAACTCTTCCGGCATATTGGAAGGAAACTTGCAAACTATATTGTCGAATACCCCAAGGCACTCTGTATCACTCTCTTCTGAATGCATGCACAACAACTGCATTCCAAGGCAGATGCCCATGACGGGCTGCCTGAATCCTTTGATAGCGTCTATGAGATTAGATTTGCTCAGATTCTCCATGGCCCACTTTGCATCGCCGACTCCGGGAAGAATAATATGGTCGCACTTTGCAAGCGTATTTCTCTCAGATGAAACGACATACTCCTCTTTGATCCTCTTAAGGGCGTTCTCAACGGAGCCCAAATTACCTGTTTTATAGTCCAGTATGCCCGTCATACAAATTACAAATCTTTAGTTATTAATTCAATGTACTTAAAAGTTTGCTAAAGTACTAAAATAAAATTAATCATAGCACTCCCTTGCTGCTTGGAATTGCAAAATCTCTGGTTTCTTTGCGGACGGCGCCTTTTAGTGTCCTTGCAAAGGCTTTGAAAATTCCCTCAATGATATGGTGATCATTTGAACCTGAGGCTTTTATATGAAGATTACATTCAAGGTGTTCTGCAAGACTTTTAAAGAAATGTTCAAACATCTGTGAATTTACGTCTCCAATTTTTTCACTCTTGAATTTGACCTCCCAACGGAAATCAATTCTTCCTCCTATATCCATAACAATGTATGCATCAGACTCATCCATTGGCAGACAGAAACCGTATCTTCCAATGCCGTTCTTATTGCCAAGCGCTTTTTTCAGACACTCTCCAAGTGTGATGGCAATATCTTCTACAGTGTGATGCTCATCAACTTTAATGTCGCCTGACGCCTTAATATCCAGAGTTATACCTCCATGATAACCAATCTGCTGCAGCATGTGATTCAAGAAATCAAGGGGAGTCTCAATGCGGGGCTCTCGGAATTTGTCTAAGTTTACATATACTTGAATCTGAGTCTCTTTTGTACAACGTTCTACAGATGCAACGCGTTCCGCTGCTGTTTGTTCTATATTTGTATGCGCCTTTGCGTTTAATGTCTCCGCAAAGACTCTTATGCAGCGGAGCATCTTTTCATTCTCATCTTTAGTGCCAACCGTAATTCTTAAACAATTTTTGCAGCCGTGCATGTTCCCTCTATCCCTTACTATAATTTTATTCTCCTGTAATAGATTGAAAATCTCCTCTTTTTGTTTGAATTTAACAAGCAGGAAATTTGCGTCTGAAGGATAAACTTTTTGCACCGCTCCGTCCGTTTGTTCTTTGCTTATCTTTTGCAGTTCTGATGCAACTCTCTCTCTTTCACTCACGATGGTTTCAACTTCTTCCTCTTTTCTAAGAGAACTGCGCAATATTTGCAGGGCCTGTCGTTGAGCCAGAATATTGATATTATAAGGGTACTTTACATTGTTAAAAATATTTATAATATCCTCATTAGCAATAGCTAGCCCAATTCTTAAGCCTGCCATTGCATAGGCTTTTGACAGTGTTTCCAATACTATTAAGTTTGGATATTTTGCAATATGATTTTTGAAATCTGTTACGCGCACGGTGTCTAAAGAGTGTTTGCCGCTAGCATAGCGGCCGCAGCTTGTATTGCATCTGGCGTCTGCTGCTGCAAAATCAAAGTACGCCTGGTCAACTACAACAATTCCTTTGAAAGATTTTAATATCTTTTCTATACTATTGGAATCCAATAAGTTGCCGGTTGGATTGTTAGGGGAGCAAAGGAAAATAACTTTGGTGTCCTTGCGCACTTGCTTAAGCAGTTTATCTGTGTCTAGCTGAAAGACAGCTGCATTTTTTTTGGCTGCTGTGCTGCCAGGTTTCTTATCTGTTGCAAAATCTGTTGTGAGAAAAGCGTCAATGATTTTGACATTATTCATCTGAGCTGCAACCGAGTACATGCCATAAGACGGATTCATTATAATGGCGCTGCTTTTGCCCGGTTCACAGAATACTCTGTAAACAAGGTCGATAGCCTCATCGCTCCCATTTCCCAAAAATAAATTTTTAACAGGAATTTTCTTTATGACGGAAATTGCCTGTTTCAAATCCTCCTGACGCGGTGACGGATAGCGGTTTACACCATTATCAAACGGGTTCTCATTAGCATCCAGATAGACCTCCATAGGAACCTTACAGTCATCCCGCGCTGTTGAATAGGGGGTGAGTTCCAGTATATTTTTTCTTACAAGATTTTTAATATTCATATCTAATAATTCAACGTATTATTTAATATTACGCGCTATTTTAATCTGATATCTACAGCATTTTTATGAGCGTCCAGGCCCTCTGCGGAAGCCATTGCTGTGATGGTGCCGGAGAGTCTTCTAAGACCGGTGCGGGTTATTTCCTGGATGGTTATTCTTTTAATAAAACTATTGAGATTCACGCCATTGTAGCCGCGGGCCCAGCCTCCCGTAGGGAGAGTATGGTTTGTTCCGCTTGCATAGTCGCCTGCGCTTTCCGGGGTGTAATTGCCAAGGAAAATGCTTCCCGCATTTACTATATGTGAGCAGACTTCTGTGTAATTGTGTGTGCAAATTATCAGATGCTCAGGAGCATACATGTTTGCCATCTCCCACAATTCTTTTCTGGTGCGACAGATAATAATCTTGCTTTTTGCGGCCGATGATAGTATGTAACTCTTTCTTTCCAGTGTGCTGAGCTGCTTTCCAAATTCCAAGGCAACAGCTGAAGCCATTGCCGGTGAGGTTGTTATAAGAATTGCCTGACTGTCGGGACCATGCTCAAGCTGACTCATAAAATCTGCGCAAACATATTCTGCCTTGGCGTAATCATCTGCAAGAATCATTACTTCAGACGGGCCGGCCGGCATATCAATTGCGCAAACAGCTCCGCCAACAATTTGCTTAGCTGCTGTTACATAAGAGTTTCCCGGACCAAATATCTTATCAACGCGGGGAACTGTTGCGGTTCCAAATGCCATTGCTCCAATAGCAGCAACTCCTCCAATCCTGTAAATATTTGTTACTCCGCATTTTGCAGCCGTATAATAAACAACGGGAGAGGTGGCGGGCGTGCACATTACAATTTCTTTGCACCCGGCAAGGCGCGCAGGAACTGCCAGCATAATAACGGTTGAAAACAACGGTGCCGTGCCACCAGGTATGTAAAGTCCCACTTTTTCTATAGGAACGCTAATTTGGTTGCATACAACACCTTCTGTAGTCTCGATAGTTATATCTTTCACAGCCTGTGCGGCATGAAATTTTTTAACATTTGCAATTGCTTGATCTATAGATTTCTTAAGGGTTGCAGGAACTTTGCGTGCAGCCGCTGCAATTTCAGCGGAACTCACCTGCATGCTAGCGCACTTACTGCCTGCGCAAGATTTTTTTGCTCCTGCGGCAACAAGTTTAATCTTGTCAAACTTTAGGGCATTATCAATTACGGCTTTGTCTCCCCTTAAGGCAACATCATTTAAAATCTCCGCAACGCTGCGCTGCAAATCTGAGCTGCCGTAAGCGCTGCTGCAATTTGAAGCGCCGCTGATGCCGGCATTGTCGCTACAAATTGATTTGCAGCCTCTTAGGATACCTGACCACTTTGTCCTGGCTGGGTACTTAATAATTTTTATTGTATTCATGAAAATCCTCCCGGGATTAAAGAATATTATTTGCCAATGTATTTCTGCTATTACAGAATCATTTGCTCCATGTTCAGAACCAGAATGTCCTCAGCTCCAATCTTCTTTAGCTGCTCAACTTTCTCCCATATAAGGTCCTCATCCACAACAGCATGTATGGCACTCCAATTCTTGTCTGCAAGCGGTAAAAGAGTAGGGCTCTTTAAACAAGGAATAATTTTAAGGGCTGCAGTTATCTTATTATTAGGAACATTAACAAGAACATACTTTTTGCCGCGGCTCATTTTAACTGCGTTAAACCGGAAAATCATCTGGTTAATCACTGCCATTTTATCTTTTCCAAGTTCAGGTGTAGCAATAAGAACTGCCTCTGAATAAAAAACTTTCTCAACTTCTACAAGACCGTTGGAAACAAGGGTTCCGCCGCTTGAAACAATATCAAAGATAGCATCTGTCATTCCTATAGAGGGAGCAATTTCTACGCTTCCGGCAATAGATTCTATTTTTGCTTTAATCTTGCTTTTGCGGAAAAATTCTTTCAGAATTTTTGGATATGACGTTGCAACTTTCTTATTGTTAAAGTATTTCAACCCTGTGTAGTTTACACTCTTGGGGACAGCAAGTGACAACCTGCACTTGCTAAAGCCAAGATCAAATAGCTTTTTTACCTTAAAACCCTTCTCTTTGACTTCATTAAGCCCGACAATTCCAATGTCTGCAATACCGTTGGCAACAGCCTGCGGAATATCATCATCTCTCAGGTATAGAATTTCCACCGGAAAGTTGTTTGACTTGGAGAGTAATTTTCTTTTGCTGTCATCTACCTGAATACCAGAATCATTCAGGAGTCTTATGCTGTCTTCGTTCAGGCGCCCTTTTGCCTGCACTGCAATCCTAATCATTTTCTATCTCCTCCAATTCCTCAAAAGATAAATCCGTGATGGGATACTTTTTGTTTTCCAGCAAATCATAATGCCACCATTCAGAAGATAGGGGTTTAAAGCCATGTTTTACCATTACATCTTCAACTATCTTTCTATTAGCGAGTTGCGTAGGGGTCAGACCCTTAAATGCACGGAAGGCGGAATCGGAGAACGAGTCAAAGTCCGTACCCATGTCCAGATATTTTCCGGTGTTCAAATCACACACCGTTAAATCCACTGCGCACCCTCTGTTATGAATAGAGCCTGTAGTTGGGCTTGCGCAGAAGGTACTGTCGGGACATACTTCAAAAAATCTTAAAGTGCCTGCGTAAGGTCTGTAGGCATCCCATATAACAAGTCCTAAACCCTTTGCGTTCAGCTCTTTCTGAACTGCCAGCAATTTTTCTGCGGCGGGCTTCCTAAGAAAAGCGCGCGGGTGGGTATAGATTGGCTTGCCGGTAAAATTATGGGATGTCGCATACCTTACATCCAATTTTATATTTGGTACAAACTTTTGCAAATCAATTAGTTCATTATCCGGGTTCTCCTTAACAAGCTGCTCGTAATACAGCACGGAGTTTACGATATCCAGATTATAGGGGTTCTTCTTCTGCGCAAAAAGAACTGTCGCAGAGGAAATTACAAATACTATTATTACTAAAAATTTTCTTTTCATTTCTTTAAAAGTTAAAACAGCCCTCCAAACAAATCCGGCTCATTCTTGGATTCTTTCTTTTTCTTGGGCTCTTTTTTAGGCTTTGCCTGCTCTTCTTCATAACTTGGCAACTCCTTCATAATATCCCTCATTTTTTCATTTGCCGCAACACCCGTGGACTTAGGACTTATTATTGCGACATTTGGCTGATTTTCAAATACTAGCCTGTAAAATTCTTCATTTGGGATAACGCTAATCTTATAGACGCAATCACCGTTTTCTTCCTTACTTACCAGCTTCTGGCTGGAATGGAGCGGATTAAGCGTCACAAACGGTACAAGCGCACTGCCGACCCTTAAAGTAATCTCTTGTTTTAAAGTCCCCGCCGGTTTAGTAACTCCTATTATATTTTTGAAGTAACCGTCAGAATCAAAACTATAATTAGGAGGGAATGGGAGAATTGCGTAAGAATAACTTGATATGCTCTCCAGCGGAATTACGTGGTAACCCTCCTTGCCATCCTCATAACCAACAACGTACCAGCGGCTCAAATACTCCTTCATATAAAGCGGGTAGAAAATTACTTGCTCCGCTGCGGAACTTAAAGCCTCCGTGCAGTTCAAACTAAGCACCTTGCGGTGAATTGTAGCATCCTTTACAATATCAAAAAATTGTCCTCCCGACGGATTCATCTCAGGCTGATACGCAATCAGCTTGCTTCCTCCATTAACCTTTGTATCAATAACTTCCTGAATCAGTTCTACGGAACCCTTCAGAGATTCCATCCCATCTATTCTTGTATATCTGAGTAAAGTTTCTGCAATATCAGAAAGAGGTTCCAGGTTGGTTTGCTTTACGTTTGCATTGCCAATGGAATATGCGGGATCTTTATACTTATAGTATTTCTGTTCATAGACTACAATTGGCGCATTATATCCGCGCTTTTTGTCTCTCATGAACTGTAAATCCAACTGCACTGTACGGGTGGATACTACAAAATGATCCTTTAGTTTAATCTTGCTGTTCTCCTTGATGGCGTCAGTGCAGGCCTCAATTAAATCTAGAAGCGTATACTTCCGGCTTGCATCTCTAAGACATGCATCTATTGTTATATGTCGCAACAGCGCGTTTGATGAAACTGACATTATTCTTTCTCTAACTACGCAACAAAATTACGCAAATCTTTTGAAATTGCAAATGTTTCAGCAAAGCAAATTGCTTTGCTATTTTAGTCCTTGCGGTTTTAAATCTCTTTGATTATTTAGATTTCTTGCAAATGGCTGAGTAAGTATTTGCTGCTCTTTTATTAAATTTGCACTCGCTATGAGGAGAAGATTAGAATATTTAATCCAGTACTATGTTGGCTGGGTTTTTCTGTTTTTGGTGCAAAAGCCTCTATTTATGGCTTTTACAGAAGGTGTTGCTCACTACAGCTTTGGCAAATTTATGTCTGTCATCTGGCACGGCTTGCCGATGGATTTATCTGTTGCCGGATACCTTACGGCCATTCCTTTTTTAGGAGTTCTGGTGAGCATTTGGTGGCCTTTTGACAGCAATTTTAATATGCGCAAGGTTTTGCGTCCTTACCATTTTGTTGTTGCGATAGTTCTTGCAATAATTTTTGTGGCAGATATTTCTCTTTATCCTTTCTGGCACTATAAGCTGGATGCTTCTGTCTTTAATTATTTAGATTCTCCAAAAGATGCAATGGCCAGCGTATCAAGCTGGTACATTGTAATAAGAATACTTGCAATTCTAGTTGTCGCATATATTATATATGAGCATCAGACCAGAATATGTTCTAACACTTTTGTCACAACAGAAAAATCTCCTGAGCGCAAAGTGTGGAGAACGTTGGTCATACTGTGTTGCGGCGGTCTGTTGTTCTTGGCAATACGCGGCGGCGCAAAGGAATCAACAATGAATGTTGGACGTGCCTATTTTTCAGAAGATCAGTATCTTAATCATAGTGCAGTGAATCCGGCCTTTAGTCTTCTTTCCTCAATAGGGAAGAGCGAGGATTTCTCCAAGCAGTACAGATTTTTAAAACCTGATGATTTTGATTCAGTTATAAGAGAATTATATCCTGCTGCGGGAACAGGTGTAAAATCTTTTGCAGCCACAGCATTACAGACTTCTACTCCATTGACAGACACGCTTTTAAAGACGCAGCGTCCCAATATACTTCTGATTGAAATGGAGAGTTTTGGAGGAAGATTCATAGAGGCGCTTGGTGCTCCCGCTGATGTTGCCCCTAATTATAATGCCCTTGTAAAAGAGGGAATATTCTTCTCCAATTTTTATGGAAACAGTTACAGAACGGACCGCGGAACTGTAAGTATTTTCAGCGGATATCCTGCACTCCCGGTTGTCTCTTTGATGAAGATGCCAATCATTGTCAGGGCTCTTCCAAGTCTGCCGCATGAACTTGTAAAACAAGGATATACAACAGATTTTCTGTATGGAGGAGATGTGAATTTTACAAACACCAAAGGCTATTTGGTTAATATGGATTTCCAAAAGATTACGGCTGATGTAAACTTTACCAAAGAGGAACGCAAGACAAATTCATGGGGTGTTAATGATCATATTACTTTTGCATACCTTGCAAAAGACTTGCTTCATCGCAAGAGCAACTTAACTGCGGGTTCTGGTGAAAAACCTTGGTTCTCAGTCTTTTTAACGTTAAGCTGCCATGAACCGTTTACCGTTCCTTATCATAGATTACCAGATGAAGTTTACAATGCGGCCGCATACACGGATGACTGCCTTGGAAAATTTATTAAGCAGTTAAAAGCCTCTCCTCTTTGGGATAATTTGCTAATTATCTTAGTACCAGACCATAACATAACTTATAATATGGCGGACAGTAATCCGGATTATTTTAAGTGTCCAATGTTGTGGATAGGGGGAGCAGTTAAGGGCAATCCCAGAGTTATTAGCAAGTTTATGAATCAGAGTGATATTGCCGCAACTTTGCTGGCTCAAATGGGGCTCTCACATGAGAACTTTATATATAGCAGAAATATACTGTCGGGAGCTTACGGCAAATACCCGTTTGCTTTCTCCTGCTATAACAATGGGTTTGTGTTCAGAGATTCAACAGGCGTAACTTCTTATGATTTAGCCGCTAAAAGTGTTGTGACTGAGAGGGGAAATTCAAATGCTCAGGCTGCAAGACAAATGAAAGGGAAGGCTATTTTGCAGAGTATTTACAACAACTTATATAAATATCAACAGTAAGATTATTAATAATTTTTTAAGCGGTGTTTATTGCTTGTAAAAAAAAAAGCAGTCAGTTTTTACTGACTGCTTTTTTTAGCAAAACGATGGATACTAACACTTTCTAGTCATAGGACTCTAGTATCTTTCTAATTTCTGTAGCCTGAAGTCTGCCATAAACTTGCTCATCAACCATCATAACCGGAGCAAGTCCGCATGCTCCAATGCAACGCAGGCAATCTAGAGAGAACTTGCCGTCCGGAGTTGTATCTCCGACTTCTATTCCAAGCACTCTTTTAACTTCATCCAAATTCTTCTCAGAACCCCTTACGTAGCAAGCTGTTCCAAGACAAATGGAAATTCTATGTCTTCCTTTTGGACTTGTTCGGAAAAATGTATAGAACGTAGCAACTCCATTTATTTTTGATACGGGGACTTTAAGCTTATGTGCAACAACTCCCTGAACTTCTTCCGGAAGAAAACCTATAGTTGCCTGTATTTCTTCAAGAATGTTGATAAGCTCGCCCGGTTTATTTCCATGCTTTTCACAAATCTGCTCAACTTTAATCAAAGCTGAAGGAGATATTTTTGCTTTTACTTCTGTCATAACTTATTCGTTTTCTGCTCTGTTAAAATAATGAGTGTGAAGAAGCTTGTGAG
>DAONEN010000034.1:0-18413 GCA_035403105.1 Candidatus Egerieousia sp.
AGACACTCTTTGTTGCCTGTAAGCTGATAAGCTTTAATCATAGTGATTGCAGCCTCCAGGTGAACCCACCAAAGTTTTTGGTCCCATTCCAGCTGCTGCTGAGGATAGCCCTTGCGGTCCATGAAATAAAATATGCCGCCGTATTCTTTGTCCCACCCAAAATCTATAGTTTTAAGTGCAATTTCTACTGCTTTGTTAATCAGTTCTTTATCATTGGCTCTAACTCCAAGCGCCATCATAAACCACATCGCCTCAAGTGAATGTCCCGGATTAATTGTGCGTCCCTCAAAGCAATCAAGAAGTGAATTGTCTTTTGCGTTGATATTCTCTACAATCAGTCCCAAATCTTTCTGATAGAAGACATCCATAACCTCATGCCTGCAAATATTTATTGTCTCATCCAGTGTCTTGGGGTCCATAAGTTTCTCAATCTCAAGGGCCAGGTTGCATAGAATCATTGGAAGCGCAAAGTCTTTCATAGGACGCGTGCCGGGATAAATCTTGCACCATTGTCCTTTTGGATTTCCTCTTCTCTCCAGAACTTTTGCAAAAGTTTTCTTTGTAATCTCTGCATAATTCTCATTACCGGTTGCAAGTGCAAGCTGTCCAAAGGCCATTATTGCAAAAGTATCTGAGAAAATGTTGTATGGTTGTACAAGTGGCTTGCCCTCTCTGTTAAGAGAAAAATACCAATTGTAGTTTCCGTCGTGACCGAACTTCCTAAGAAATTCTCCACCTTGAACTGCAGCGTCCAGCCATTCCCGCTTCTTCTCTACGTTGTTGTAAAGCATTGAGAATAACCAGATTTCACGCCCCTGCAGCCAGATAAATTTGTCAGTGTCATACACAGTGCCGTCTCTGTTCAAACAGGAGAAATATCCTCCAAATTGCTTGTCAATAGAGTGTTCCAGCCAAAAAGGAAGGACATTGTCATAAAGTTCCGACTTGTATTGGTCGGCCAATTTTTTAAAGTTCATAAGTTATATATTTAATCCTTGGATTTCCAATATTGTTCAATCTCCTCAAGTGTTTTTCCAGTTGTCTCCGGAACACATTTCCACATTATTATTATGTATGGAACGCACATTGCCGCAAACAAGAAGAATGTTCCTGCGGGTGTCAGATTTTCCAGCATCCAAGGGGTTAGCTGTCCAATTAAATAAGTGCCAATCCACAATGAAAGTCCGGCTATGGACATTGCAAGTCCGCGGATGCTGTTGGGATACATCTCTGATAATATGACAAATACAACGGCGCATATTGAGATTGCGCAGCAGAAAATATAGAACAGAAAGAAGATTAACAGGAATAAATTTGGAAGTCCCATTGAATCTTTGAACAGGAAGTAAAAGCCTATCATTAAAAGAGATATAATCATTCCCGATACTCCCCAGTAAACAAGTTTTTTTCTTCCCACCTTGTCTATTATGATTACCGCAATAATTGTGGTTACCATATTTACCAGACCTACAAGTACTTGTGAGAATAATGAATGCGTTACGTCAAGACCGGCATCTTGGAAAATAGAAGGGCCGTAATATAAAACTGCATTGACGCCCATGAACTGTCCAAGCATTGCAATTGCAATTCCAATCCAGAGCGCTTTGCGCATTCCTCTGGTATTGAGCCGTTTCCATTCTGATTTTGTGCTGCTTCCCGAGGTGTTTCTGTTAGACGTTTTGCTGTCAGATTGTGCGCTATCTCCTGCCGCTGACGATGATACAGACTTTGTATACTCTAGCTGTTGTTGAGCCTCTTCCTCTGTTCTGTAAATTTTTCCTAAAATTTTAAGGGCTTTGCTGTCGCGATTTTTAATAATAAGCCAGCGCGGACTCTCCGGAATCAAGAATATTATCAGGAAGAACATAAGGGCCGGAACTATCTCAGCTCCAAGCATTCCGCGCCATGTTTCAGTCACGAATAATCTGTTCCAAAACGGAGATGTGAACTGCGCACCTGCGGAGGTTTGTAGTATCCAGTAGTTAATGATGTATGCCAGTACAAATCCGGCCGTGACCGCCAGCTGGTACATGGATACCATTGTGCCTCTGTATTTTGCAACGGATATTTCTGAAATGTAGATAGGGGACACAATAGAAACAATACCTATTCCAAAGCCTCCTATCATTCTGTAAATGACAAGTTGAGGAAAAGTGGTGCAGATTGCGCAGCCTATTGCCGTCCATGAAAAGAAGACTGCGGAAATGAGCATTGTGATTTTTCTGCCGAATCCGTCGCTTAAAATACCTGCCACCGCAACTCCTATGATTGAGCCGATTAGAGCGCAGCCGACATACCACCCTTGCTGCATTGTGTTAAGGGAGAACTGTTTGGCGACGTCAGATACCGTGCCTGAAATTACAGCGGTATCATAGCCAAAAAGGATTCCTCCCATTGCGGCAACCACTGCAAGAAAAATGATGTACACCGTATTTGTCTGACTTTTCATGAGTTAATTATTAAGTTGTTTTGTTTTGTGAAAATAGGTTAGGTAAAATTCAATGGACAGAAAAGTAATATTCTGTCGGGAACTTTAAATTACTTTATATTAAAGTACTCCTTATATCTGTCATATAGGTGACCTGCCTGTAAATAAGCAGATTGCGGGCTCATAAAGTGTGAGAATTCAAAAGTGATAGCCTTGTCATAATTGCAACGTTTTGCAGCCTCCAGTTTCATTCTCAGTTTGTCAAACTTGATAGGCAAAAAGTTGATAGGCATGTCGCGGTCAAATGACTCAGCGTTGGTCCAGCACTGCATTCCGTATTTGTCTGCAAGTTTCTTATTTACAGAGAAAAACGCATCCAGCTCATCATAATCTATGTGACCGTCCTGGAATGCGCAGGCATCCACTACATCATGAATCCCGTCAAATATTTCATTCCACTCCTTCTCATGTTCCTGTACAGAAATTGCCTGATCATTAGTCATTTTGCCCGTTCCCATTACGGCTTTCTTTCCGTCAATCCATGGAGAAATAAAAGTTGGAAGACCTCCGGAAACATCCTTGCACTGTTTGCCCATTTGATGGAAAGCGCTGATAGCGCCCTTGGTACGGCGGCTGATTTCTCCGCTGATATACCATCCCTGGAAACTCTTGTACTTGGTGCCGTACATCTTCCAAATCTCATCAATGACATACTTGTTGTCTTCTATTTCCCACGTCATATCTCCTGTGTCCCAGTATTTTCCGGAATCGTATAATCCAAAATAATACTTCATTCCGTACTTCTCAGCAAGTCTCAAAAACATATCAACTAAATCTACAGACGGCATGTAACATCCCTTCTTTAACAAGTACGGACTAGGCCATGTAATGAACTTTCTGTATCCAGAACGAATCTCAATAACTGTATCAATGCCAATATCTTTCATGTATTTGAAATCGCGATCCCATTCCTTCTCTCCCCAGTTTTGATGTGGAATATCATGAGAAATTTCATCCAGAAAAGTGCCTGTGATTTTTATTCCATTCTCCGTTGGAACAATCAGTTTATTTCCAAATTCCCTAACGCTTAGACTATTATCATTGGTAAGTGTGCCGTTGCCGCCGATAACTGAATTGATGTTTGCAGTGCGCTCCGCACCATCCAAAAGCGCCGGAGTTACAACGGCCGCTGAAGCTGCCAGCGCCGCCTTCTTAATAAAATTTCTGCGATTAAAGTCTGTCATAATAAAAGTCCCTTAAAACGGTTAATTCAATCTTTAGTTTAGTTGCTCAGTGTTTGTAAAACCTCTTGCTTTGCAAAGCAAATATAATAAAATAATTTATTAATGTTTGCACTTCAAAAAATAATTTTTATTTTTGTAACAGCTAACGTACATTTAAACTTTTGAACTTGTGACGCCGTCTTTAATTAATAACGGTGTCTTTAAAAGGAGTAAATTGTCTTTAAAACTTGGACGTTGTCTTTAATTAATGACGGCGTCATTTATTAAATTTGAATTTTAATTAATAAACTTAAGGATATGAAAAGGATTTTTTTACCGTTCTTTATGTGTATGGGGTTTATTGGCAGCGCATTTGCCCAGAGCGGCAAGGCGGATTTTAATCAGGTGATTCCAAGGCCTGCTGAGATTGCCTATATGAGTGCGGCGAATGCTGTTAATTCTGTAGCTACTGCAAAGACTTTTGTTTTGAGCGGTTCTACGGTTATCTGTTATGATGCGGCGAATGCTCAAATGGTGCGCAATGCTAAGTTTTTGCAGCAGTATATTAAAGAGGCAACGGGGATTGAAGTTTCAATCAAACCGTTTGACAAGCCGGCTGCTCCCGGACAGAAGCATTACGGTATGTACAAGAGTTTTAACAACTTGCAAAATGCTATTTTGCTGAGAGTTCATGAGAGGGAGAATAATGGTAAGGATGCTGAGTGCAATGAAGTGGGGGTGTGCTTTTCTAAAAATAAAGAAGCATATAAAATGGTAGTTACCAATAAGACTATCGTTATTAACGGCGGCTCTGAAGCGGGTGTTTTTTACGGGATTCAGACTTTAAGAAAAGCATTGCCGGTTGCGTGGGCAAATTCTCAGTTAAGTTGTGAGGAAACATCTGCAGCTACTAACAAATCTGTCGAGAGCTACAAAAGCATAACGGTCCCCGCCTGTCAAATCTCAGATGCTCCGCGTTTTGCATGGAGAGGTATGATGCTGGATTGTTCTCGCCATTTTTGGAGTGTGGATGAGGTTAAGCAATTCATTGATATTCTGGCGCTTCACAATTGTAATACTTTTCACTGGCATCTTTCCGATGATCAGGGTTGGAGAATTGAAATTAAGAAATATCCAAATTTAACCAAGATCGGCTCTATGAGGAAAGAGACTGTAATTGGCAGAAATCCAGGCAAATGGGACGGCAAACCTTATGGAGGATTTTATACACAGGAGCAGGTTAAGGAAATAGTAAAATATGCTGCTGAGAGATTTATCACGATAGTTCCTGAAATTGATATGCCGGGTCACATGACTGCTGCAATTGCTTCATATCCATGGCTTAGCTGCAGCGGGGAACCAAAAGACGTTTGGACGCAGTGGGGAATTTCAGACGGAATTCTGTGCGTTGGAAAAGAGACAACTTTTGAGTTTGTCAGGGGTGTTTTGGATGAGCTGATGGAAATGTTCCCTGGAAAAGTTATTCATATTGGGGGGGATGAATGCCCAGAGACAAATTGGGCAAAATGTCCTTTGTGTCAGGAAGTGATTAAGAGAGAGGGATATGCGACGGATGCAAAAAGCTCCGCAGACCGCAAGCTTCAGTATTACTTTACAGGCCGAATTGATAAGTATCTTGCTTCAAAGGGGCGTGAGATTATTGGATGGGATGAGATTCAGGGAGGTGACATTGCAAAGGATGATATTATTATGTCTTGGCAAGGAGAGGTTGGAGGTATGACAGCAGTGCGCAACGGACATGATGCAGTGATGGCTCCGAATACTTACTTATACTTTGATTATTATCAGGCGAAAGATACTGCAAAAGAGCCGTTTGCAATAGGGGGCTACATTCCTGTTCAGCAGGTTTACAGTTACGAGCCGGTTCCGATTTCACTAAGCAAAGAAGAGGCGCAGCATATTCGCGGCCTTCAGGCAAACTTGTGGACTGAATACATCACAACCTTTAAACAGGCTGAATACATGATACTTCCGCGCCTTGCTGCACTTTGCGAAGTTCAGTGGTCACAGCCGCAGAATAAGAATTATGATTCTTTCCTGCTGAGAATGAATAATATGCGTAAGTTCTATGACCTTTACGGTTACAATTACGCAAAGCATATTTTTGACATGCCGCCTCTGCTGCAATAAGCACCATCTCCTCTGTTCTCATTAGAATAAAATCTGGGGTACCTGCTGCAGAGTTCAAGAATTTAAATTTTTGCTGGCAATAAATTACTTTAGAATTGCCCTCTTATTCATTTGCAATTGCGCCGTTCCACCAAACAAGTCTGGAATCAGTTGCTTGAATACCGTAAGCAACAGCAATGTCTATGTGGGACTTGTTAACACTTGGCTCAGCCCGCCTGCTTTTGTCACGTTGGAGTAAATCTAGAGTATATTCATGCTCTGCTCGCGGATTTTCTCCAGCTCGTCTTTCATGCGGATAACAAATTTTTGGATTTCAGCGTCGTTGGCTTTTGAGCCTATTGTGTTGATTTCTCGTCCCATTTCCTGAATAATGAATCCCAGTTTTTTACCGGGATATTCTTCTGTACCGGATGCAGAGGTGCCGGTTGTGTCGGCAGTACCGGTTGCATTGTTTGCTGTATCAGTCTCTCCGTCAATGGTTTGCATAAAGTATTTGCAGTGCTGTGCAAGGCGGACTTTCTCCTCATTGATGTCCAGCTTTTCTACATAGAAGACAATTTCTTGTTCCAAACGGTTTGGATCTGAAGGGATTGCGGCTTCAGCTATCTTAGACTTAAGCCTCTCCTTTATTGCAGGCACTCTTGTAACATCTTGCTTTTTAACCTCATCCAGCAATGTTTTTATGTTGCCTACGCGCTTTGTTACATCATCATATAGAGCTTTTCCCTCCGTCTCACGATAGTTGTTTAATTTATCTGTCGCGA
Source organism: Candidatus Egerieousia sp. (assembly GCA_035403105.1). Lineage (GTDB taxonomy): Bacteria > Bacteroidota > Bacteroidia > Bacteroidales > UBA932 > Egerieousia. Next base: position 6,567 of record DAONEN010000034.1, read on the forward strand.
TACGTATGGTTTCTGTAATTTGCTGCCAATCAGCATCTGATATGACTTGTTCTTTTGTTTGCAGTATGTCCGGAAGTTTCATGACGGCGGACATTAATATTGAGTCTGAAGTGTATGAAGGATATTCCTGTCCGCTAAAGTAGTTTGAATAGCCGTGTCCGTTTCCGTCACATGAACCATTGTGAGTTCTGCCGGAAACTGCCTCATCTACAGGATCTTCTCCAGTACCAATGAAACCTGCTGACTTGTGAAATTCCTGCAAATTTTTCAGCTGGTCATAATATTGTTCAAAAACTTCTTTGTTGATTGTCTTCTGTGCGGCAGAATCTCCGGCTGTCTGATTAATGAAAAAATCAATTGTACCACGGTGCAGCTGTTGTGTTAAATACTGTCTGATTTCCAGCTCTTTATCCTTTGAGGCAAAGTTGCTTTTAAAATTAATGTCTGCGCTTTTTCCGTTAAGCGTGCGAATCTCCACTATTACTTTGCTATTATCGGAAAGAATGCATTCAGCCTTCCCGTAACCTGTCATTGATTTTACCATCTGTCCAATTTTATTAATGTGCAAATATACCAATTTTGTAACGCAGGCAGTTTTGAATAAAAAATTGGCGGATAAATAGTATCTTTGCAATACTAGTTTATTGGGTAATATTATGGAAGATTCTAAGAAAGAAGAGATTAAGAATGAAGGGGAAGGTCGTTCCCTTAATTTTCTTGAAGAGATTATTGAAGATGATTTGAAGACGGGACGTGTGAAGAGCGTGCTGACTCGTTTTCCTCCGGAACCAAACGGTTATTTGCATATTGGACACGCAAAGAGCATCTGCCTGAATTTTGGACTTGCTAAAAAGTATGGCGGAAAGACAAATATACGTTTTGACGATACTAACCCAACCAAGGAAAGTGTTGAGTATGTGGATTCTATAAAGAATGATATAAAGTGGCTCGGCTTTGAGTGGGCCAATGAAAGATACGCATCTGATTATTTCCAGCAACTATATGACTGGGCCATTGAGATGATAAAAAAAGGTCTTGCTTATGTAGATGACCAGACTCTGGAGCAGATTAGAGAGAACCGAGGAACTGTCTCAAAACCAGGTACTCCTAGCCCATATAGAGACCGCAGCGTGGAGGAGAATCTTAAGATTTTCCAAGAGATGAAAGAGGGAAAATATAAAGAGGGCGAGAAGGTTTTGCGTGCAAAGATTGATATGGCAAATCCTAATATGCTGTTCAGAGACCCAATAATGTATAGGATTAATTTTACTCCTCATCATAGGACCGGCACAAAATGGTGCATTTATCCAATGTATGATTATGCTCATGGAGAGTCTGATTCTATTGAGGGAATTACGCATTCAATTTGCACACTCGAGTTTGACGTACACAGGCCTTTATACAATTGGTTTATTGAGCAGCTTGGAATTTTTCACTCTCATCAGTATGAATTTGCCAGACTGAATTTGACATATACCGTCATGAGCAAGCGCAAGCTTTTGGAGCTTGTAAAAAATAATTATGTGAGGGGATGGGATGACCCGCGCATGCCGACTATTTGCGGTATCCGCAGAAGAGGCTATACTCCAGAGAGTTTGAAGATGTTTGCGGATAAAGTTGGCGTTGCAAAGAGGGATAACATAATTGATTTGTCGCTTCTTGAGTGGTGCGTCCGTGAGGATTTGAATACCCGCTCAAATAGGTATATGACTGTGCTTGACCCTGTTATGGTAGAGATTGAAGGATGGGAGAAAGGTAAGGTAGAGTGGTTTGAGGCTCCTTTGAATCCTGCAGCTCCGGACGGACCAAAACGCAAAGTTCCTTTTGACGGGACAGTTTATATTGAGCGCGATGACTTTATGGAGAATCCTCCAAAGAAATATTTCCGTTTGCAGCCGGGAGGAGAGGTGCGTTTAAAATATGCATATATTGTTAAGTGCAAGGAAATTGTAAAAGATGCCGACGGCAAGATTACAAAAATAATTTGTACTTATGACCCAACGTCCAAACCGGGCGGAGGCGTATGGAGAAGTGTTAAGGGAACAATTCACTGGGTTTCCATTGCTGCCGCAAAGAAGTTGGAAGTCAGATTAGTAGACAGATTGTTTACGGAACCTGACATGGGTTCAATCCCGGAAGACAAAGACTACAAAGATTATCTGAATACCGACTCAATGAAAGTTATTTGTGGTTATGCTGAACCTGCGTTGCTGGAGGATAATAGCGGGGTTGCCGTTCAATTTGAGAGGCTTGGATATTTCTTTAAGGATGCAGATAGTACTCCGGAAAATCCTGTTTATAATCGTACTGTAACGCTGAGAGATAATTTTAAGAAATGAAATATGTTGGAGCACATGTAAGTTCTGCCGGCGGTCCTTTTAACGCGCCGTTGAATGCGAAAGCCGTTGGAGCCACTGCGTTTGCAATGTTCACAAAGAATCAAAAGCAGTGGGTTAGCAAACCATTGATTGCAAGTGAAATAGAGCAGTTTAAACAGACATGCGAGGAGTGCGGCTATAAGCCGTTTCAGATTTTGCCTCACGACGGTTATTTAATTAATCTTGGCAGTCCAAAGGAGGAGGGACTGCAGCAATCTCGCGGCTCCTTTCTTGATGAGATGAAGCGCTGTCAGCAGCTTGGTTTAGACAGACTGAATTTTCATCCTGGCAGTCATCTTAAGTTAGAGACTGAGGATGAGTGTGTTGCGCTGATAGCCCAATCTATAAATATTGCTCTGGATAAGACTTCCGGCGTGACTGCGGTTATAGAAAACACTGCAGGTCAGGGAACTAACATAGGATATAAGTTTGAGCATCTTGCTGCGATTATTGATAAAGTGGAGGATAAGAACCGTATTGGAGTTTGTATTGATACTTGTCACGCTTTTGCGGCGGGTTATGACATGCGTACCAAAGAGGCTTTTGAAAAGACGTTCTCTGACTTTGATAAAATTGTAGGATTCAAGTATTTGCGCGGTATGCACTTTAATGACGCAAAGAAAGATTTGGGCAGTCGTGTGGACCGCCATGAATCTCTTGGAGCCGGCATGCTTGGATGGGATCTCTTTAAGTTTATCATGCAAGACTCGCGTTTTGATAATATTCCGCTTGTCCTTGAAACTCCAAATCCGGATATCTGGCCGGAAGAAATAGCCAAGTTGAAATCCTTCGTTTAAGGATAAGGCTTGTGGTTTGGCTTTAGCTGATTTGAGAGTAATCTGTAGCGTCTTTACCTTGGTGGCGAAGCACGGCAATTTGATGTGTAAGCAGTTGGTTGGCAGGAGATTGAAGCAGAGGATCACTTGAAAGAATCTTAAGGGCGGTTTGGCGCGCATTCTCCAAAATGCGGCCGTCCTGGTACAAAGAGGCAATATGCAAATCTATCGCGAGTCCGCTCTGAGTCGTTCCCTCCAAATCTCCCGGACCGCGCATCTTCATATCCTCTTCTGCAAGCTTAAAACCATCTGTTGTACTGCACATTAGCTCCAATCTTTTTCTGCTTTCATGGCTCAATTTATAGCCGGACATTAGAATACAATATGATTTTTCAGAGCCTCTTCCTACACGTCCGCGCAGCTGATGCAATTGGCTTAGTCCAAAGCGTTCAGAACTTTCTATTACCATAACCGTTGCATTTGGAACATCCACTCCAACTTCAATTACAGAGGTGGCTACCAGAATGTTCGCCTTACCTTGAGCAAACAACTGCATGTCAAAATCTTTGTCCGCGGTTTTTTGCTGGCCGTGCACAACGGCAGTAATATATTCAGGTGCTTTAAACTCCTGTATAATAGATTGATAACCCGCCTCAAGGTTTTCATAATCTATTTTTTCACTCTCTTTAATCAGCGGATAAACAATGAAAATCTGACGTCCAGCTTTGATTTGCTGCTTCATAAATGCGTAAATCTTAGGACGTTGATTCTCCCATGCGTGCATGGTTTGAACCGGTTTTCTGCCCGGAGGAAGTTCATCCAAAACTGAAACGTCCAAGTCTCCGTAAAGTGTCATTGCCAGGGTACGCGGAATAGGGGTTGCGGTCATCACCAGTATGTGGGGAAAGAGCGCCGCGGAACCTGTTGGCTGTCCGGCGTTTGCGGGTTTGCTGATGTTTGCGGGTTTATCTGATTTTAAGGTAGTTCCTTTGTTCCATAAACGGGAGCGCTGGTCAACTCCAAAACGGTGCTGCTCATCAATCACTGCAAATCCCAAGTTGCGGAATTGCACTCTGTCCTCTATAAGTGCGTGTGTACCAACAATTATATTAATTTTTCCCGTGGCTAAGTCTTCCAGTATTTGTTTTCTCTCTTTTGCCTTTGTGCTGCCTGTGAGCAGCGCTACGGTAGCGGAGGTGGGTTCCAGAAATTTTGTAATGCTTGCCAAATGCTGATTTGCAAGCACTTCTGTTGGGGCCATTATGCAGGCTTGGCAGCCGTTGTCTACGGCAATCAGCGCAAGCAGCACAGCCACAAGGGTTTTCCCGCTTCCGACATCTCCCTGCAGCAGCCTGTTCATTTGCTTTCCGCTCATCATGTCCGCCCTCATCTCTTTTATGACTCTTTTTTGAGCTCCCGTAAGCGGGTAAGGGAGAGCGTTATAGCACTTGTTAAAGTTGTCTCCCACCTTTGGCATTGGCAGTCCGCCCTCATGCGACATGCGCACGTTTTTCTGTTTCAGCAGGCTAAGCTGCAGATAAAACAGTTCCTCAAATTTCAACCTGTTCTGGGCTTTCAGAAGTGAGTCTCCGTTGTGAGGAAAATGAATATTTTTAAGGGCAAATTGCAGAGAGCAAAGACCCTTTCTTTGCAGCAAATCTTCTGGCAGAGTTTCATGTATGGCGGGTAGTACTTTCTCCAGCAATGTACTCTCAAATTTTGTGATGACTTTGATGCCCAAACCGGCGCTTTTCATTTTTTCCGTTGTGCTGTAAATGCCAACCATTGAGCCTGTTCCGTAAGAATAAGCTTGTGACGGAGGAGTGACTTCCGGGTGTACCATATTGAGCGCACCGTTGAACTCCGAGACTTTCCCAAATACTATGAATTCACTATTTTCTTTGATTTTGTCTGTTATCCATTTGAGGCCGCTAAAGAAAACCAAGTCTATGCTTCCGGTTGCGTCCTGCAGAGTGGCTACAAATCTTTTTTTACGTCCTCCGCCAGCCATGGCGGTTTTTACAATTACTCCACGTATCTGAACATAAGCGCTTTCCGGATTAACCTCAGCAATAGAATATATTTTTGATTTGTCTATCCACCTGAAAGGGAAGAAATACAGCAAATCTCTAAACGTGTGGATTTCAACCTCTTTTGCAAGAAGGTCCGCGCGCTTGGGACCGATACCCGGCAAGTATTGTATTTCAGTATCAAGGATATTAGGCATGGATGTGTTTGCACAAGTGCTCTTTATGCTATCTGTGAGCAAATTTAATAAACTTTTTTTGTAACTTGCGTTGAATGCGGGGGTGGCGCTTTTGCCAGTGTGCAGAGTACCCGCTTTTTATCTAAAAATAAAAATATATGCAACCTAAAATTGTTATAGGAATTACTCAAGGTGATACTAACGGTATTGGTTATGAGGTGATTATAAAGGCTCTCTCTAATGCCAATGTACTGGAAATGTTTACGCCTGTTGTTTACGGTTCATCCAAAGCTTTTGGAATTTACCGCAAGCAAATTCCCGAGACGGAGAATATAAATACAAACATAATAACATCTGCACAAGACGCTCATCCCAAACGCGTTAACATTATCAATTGTGTTTCTGACCAGATTCAGGTTGAACCGGGTCAGCTTACTCACGATAGTGCAAAGTCTGCCATAGAGGCATTGAATGCGGCTGTTAAAGATATGAAAGAAGGGCTTATAAATATCTTGGTTACAGCGCCTTTCAACAAGAGGGGCGTTGCGCTGGAGAATTTTAAATATGCGGGGCATACCGGATATTTGATTGATGCTTTTGGGGTGAAAGACGGTTTGATGTTCATGTGTTCAGATAATTTAAAGATAGGAGTTGTAACAACGCATATTCCTCTTTCTCAGGTTTCTAGCTCTATTAATGAAGAAATTATTCTTAGCAAGTTGCGCCTGATGAATGACTCTTTAAAGAGAGATTTTGGAAGAGAGAAGCCAAAAATTGCAGTGCTTGGTCTTAATCCTCATGCCGGTGATGACGGATTGTTAGGAGATGAAGATCAGCGCATTATTAAACCCGCCGTCAAGAGAGCTAATGAAGAGGGAATTCAGACTTTTGGGCCTTTTCCTCCCGACGGATTTTTTGCGGCTACAATGCAGTACAATTATGATGCTGTACTGGCGATGTATCATGATCAGGGACTTATTCCGTTCAAGGCTCTTTCCTTTGATTCCGGCGTAAACTTTACGGCCGGACTGCCGATAGTGAGAACATCTCCTGACCACGGAACTGCGTTTGACATAGCGGGAAAGAATAAGGCGAATCCGCGTTCTATGCTCTCTGCAATTTATCTGGCACTAGATATTTACAGGAATCGTCAGAGATATGATGAGATGCATGCAAATCCTCTGACTTCTAAAATTCCGGGACAGGATGAGGCCAGACAGCAGGGACCAAGATTTCCAAGGTACAACGGCAATGGCGGAAACGTCATTTAATAGGGGAATTTCATAGCAATTTGAGCGTGAAGAAATTAGAGCCCATAAGTTTATATACTGACGGTGCATGCAGCGGCAATCCCGGGCCGGGAGGCTGGGGAGTTGTTTTGAAATGCGGACCTCATTATAAAGAACTGTCGGGAGGATGCAAGGAGACTACTAATAACAGAATGGAACTAACGGCTGTTATTGAGGGACTTAAAGCGGTCAAAAGAAAAAACGCTGTGGTGAATGTTTTTTCAGATTCATCCTATGTGGTTAAGACAGTGAATCTTGGATGGCTTGCAGATTGGGTGGCAAAAGATTTTAAGAAGAAGATGAACAGAGATTTGTGGGAGGAATTTATTAAGGTTTCAAATGGATATACGTTGACTTTTAATTGGATAAAGGGACATGCAGGGCATCCTGAAAATGAAAGATGTGATGCGCTTGCTGTTGAACAGACTAAAAAGTTCATGTAATGAAAAACAATATATTAGAGAAAAATAATTTACGTTATGCGGTTGTAGGAAGTGGCAGCTGGGCTACGGCTATTGTTAAGATGCTCCTCAATCACCAAAGTAAGATTTCATGGTTTTTAAGAGATAAGAAAAATATTGCGCATATACTTAAGAATCACCATAATAAAGTGTATCTGCAGTCTGTGCTTCTGGAGCCGGAGAGACTTAAGATGTCATCCGATATTAATGAAGTTGTGGAGAATTCTGATGTCATTATTTTTTGCATACCATCTGTTTATTTTATGTCTTGCATAAATCATTTGACCGTTTCCCTTGATAATAAGTTTATTGTCTCTGCCATCAAAGGTTTTGTGGATGAGAAAAACCTTACTATTGCGGAGTATTTTCATCAGGTCCACAACATTCCTTTTGACAGAATAGGCATTGTGAGCGGCCCTTGCCATGCGGAGGAAGTTGGCATGGAAAGGCTTTCCTATCTGACACTTACAAGCAAATACGTTGAGACCGCCAGAATTCTATGTGAGGCTTTTGCGTGCGATTATATTAGGACGACTCCCGGTACTGACATATATGGAGTGGAGTATGCCGCTGCGCTTAAAAATATCTATGCGGTATGCGCCGGAATTTGCCACGGGCTTGGTTACGGAGATAATTTCATGTCCGTGCTTATGACTAATGCATTCCATGAATTAACTGATTTCTTGAATGTTACACATCCGGACATAAATAGGGACGTAAACACGTCTCCTTATCTTGGAGATTTGCTTGTAACAGGATATTCTCAGTTTAGCCGCAACAGGACTTTTGGAAATATGATTGGCAAAGGGTACTCTGTACGTAGCGCGCAAATTGAGATGAGCATGATTGCGGAGGGTTACTATGCAAGCCGCTGCATTAATGAGATTAATAAAAATTTCCGTGTGGATATGCCTATTGCTGAAGCAGTTTATGAGATTCTTTATGAGCACAAATATCCCGCTTATGTAATAAAGAGACTTACAGAAAAGTTATATTAAAATATTATAGCGCCGGTAAGACCGGTAAAAATATGATACGTCTTAATACAGAAAATGCAGAAAAGTTTATTCAGAACGATTATCTGAAAACTGAACTTGCAAAGTCATCAGATGCCTTGCAAACTATACTTAACGGAACCGGAGAGGGTGGTGAAATGATGGGATGGCTAAACCTTCCGCTTGACATAGATGACAGCATGATTGATGAATGCAATAGAATTGCTAAAAAATGGAAAGGTGCTGTAGATGTGGTTGTTATAATAGGTATAGGGGGGTCGTATCTTGGTGCCAAATGTGCGATTGAAGCGTTGTCTCATACTTTTTCCGCATACGGGATGAAGGGTAATTATCCCCAAATTGTATTTGCGGGGAATGGACTTTGCCAGGAGTATTTCTCTGATTTGATGGAATTTCTAAGTCAGAAAACTTATGCTGTTATTGTCATTTCAAAATCCGGTACAACTACTGAACCTGCAATTGCGTTTAGATTTTTAAAAGATGATATTGAAAAGAGATTTGGTAAAACTATTGCAAGAGAGCGTATTGTGACAATTACAGATGCTCGCTCAGGGGCTTTGAGAAAATTAAGTGATCAGGAAAAATATTCTTCTTTTTATATTCCCGACAGTGTTGTGGGACGTTATTCTGTTTTAACTCCTGTTGGACTGCTCCCGGTTGCAGTTGCCGGATTTAATATTGCGGCTCTTGCAAAAGGTGCCAGAAGTGCGAGAAAAAAATATACTGCCGATAATGCGGAGAATCCTGCAATACGTTATGCAGCAGTAAGAAACGCACTCTATTTAAGCGGTAAAAAAATTGAAATATTTATAAACTTCAATCCTAAGCTGCACTATTTTTCTGAGTGGCTTAAGCAGCTTTACGGAGAGAGTCTTGGTAAAAAACATAAAGGAATTTTCCCTGCTGCCGCGGATTTTACAACCGATCTTCACTCTATGGGACAATATATTCAGGACGGAGAACGTATATTGTTTGAGACGGCGATTCTAGAGAACGATGGTGGGCGCAAGATGAAAATCGGCAATATGCAGGACAATGTTGACGGTATTAATTATTTAACAGGCAGGACCATAGAAGATGTCAACAAGGCTGCTGTGGAAGGGACGCGAAAAGCACATGTTGACGGGGGTGTACCAAATATTGTGTTTGAAATTGACTCTTTAAATGAAGAAAATCTTGGGGAGATGTTTTATTTCTTTGAGATGGCTTGTGCAATTGACGGGTATGTGCTTGGAGTTAATCCGTTCGACCAGAAGGGGGTAGAGGAATATAAGAAAAATCTCTTCACGCTTCTTGGAAAACCTGGGTATGAGAAAAAATGACAGGTGGTGCAATAAATCCGATGCTTGCAGATCTTGCACTAATTCTGATAGTTGCAGGCATCGTCACTATTGTATTCAAAGCCCTTAAGCAACCCATTGTTTTGGGGTACATCATTGCCGGAATTTTTACCGGTCCGTATATTGCCTCTTTGCCGACTGCAACACAAATTTCCAGCATAGAATTTTGGGGAAAAATAGGGATGATATTTCTCCTGTTTGGTCTGGGATTGGAGTTCAGTTTTAAAAAATTAAAGAAAGTTGGAGGGCCCGGATTCATAACCGTTTTTTCTGAGGCGGTAATGATGTTTGCCATGGGATTTCTTGTGGGACGTTTGATTGGATGGGGATGGGTTACATCTTTATTCTTGGGAGCAATGCTCTCAATATCATCAACTTCCATAATAATAAAAGCATTTGACGATTTGGGAATTTCCGGAAAAAAGTCATCTCAGCTGGTTTTTGGAACTTTGATTTGCGAGGATTTGATTGCTATTCTTTTACTGGTCATGCTCCCTGCCATTGTTGTAGGCAAAACGTTCAATGGGGCAGAACTTATAAACAAAGCATTTTTCATTGGGCTCTTCCTGGTTTTGTGGTTTACATTTGGTATTTATTTTATCCCGACAGTTTACAAAAAGCTTAGAAAATTATTGACTGACGAGACGTTGATTATTGTCTCTTTGGGCTTGTGTCTGCTGATGGTTGTTATTACCGTAAACGCCAATATATCAGAGGCTCTTGGGGCTTTTGTAATGGGGTCAATACTATCGGGAACTATACAGAGAGATAAGATTATAAAGCTGACAAAGCCAATTAAAGATTTTTTTGGTGCAATCTTTTTTGTCTCTGTTGGAATGTTGGTGGACCCGTCTGTTGTGCTACACTATTGGCCGCACATTTTGCTGATTACGTTAACAGTAATTACAATGAAGCCGATTTCTGCAACAATTGGATATCTGTTTAGCGGTCAGACACTTAAAATAGCACTGACCGGAGGAATGTGCCTTTGTCAGATTGGCGAGTTCTCCTACATTATTGCTACAATGGGACGCAGTCTGGATGTGACGCCGCCTTATTTGTATCCGGTGATTGTTACGGTATCCATCTTGACTACTTTTGTTACACCGTATTGGATTAAGCTTGGAGAACCCGCGTACAACTTTATTTACACACATGCAAAACCTCAATGGCGTATTGTAATTGAAAGATTGGGGACGGGCAAACAGACATTGAACAGAGAGACGGAATGGAGAAAACTCATACGCTCCTACTCGCTAAGAGTGATACTTTATTCTGCATGGCTTTTCTTTATTTTTTTATTTTTTACGAGGTTTGTTAATCCATTCTTAGCCGGCTATATAGGGGTTACAAGATGGACAGCTGTTTTGATGTTTATTATTACAATTGGTGCAATGACTCCGTTCTTGTGGGGCCTGTTGAGAAGGAAGGGTGATGACGGTGCGTTTGATAAAATATGGGAGGATAAGAAATTTGCCAGAGGCCCTCTGCTTTTTATGCGGGCGTTAAAATATATAATTGCAATTATTGCAGTTTCCGTTCCGGCATCTATCTACATAACAAAGAGTTTGGGTGCAATCATTTTAATTTGCGCAGTAGTAATACTTTATGTGGAAATATCAAAGAAGGTGAAAAAGTATTACGCCAAGATTGAAAATAGATTTTTGACAAATTTGCACAGTGAGGGAGGACACTCTTTTGCTATTCCTAAAGACATTGCAGAAGAGATGCATATAGACAAGTGTATGGTTGAACCTAATTCCTATGCAGCCGGAAAAAATATTGGAGAAATACATAGATATAAAGATACTGGAGCACTTGTCATTCAAATCATTAGAGGAAGTAAAACAATTGACCTGCCGCCAAAGGAACAGATGCTTTATCCGGAAGATTCACTAATTATTCTTGGCTCCGATGAGCAAATAAAATCTTTCTCCTTTATAACAGCAAATGATCCAGCGCTTGCGCAAGATGAAGAAACTCATGAGAGAATTGAGATGAAACTATTCCAATTTACATTGGATGAAACATCCCCTTTTGTTGGGCAGCAGGCAAATATTACATCAATAAGAGAAAAATTTGGGGTGCTAATAGTTGGAGTTGAGAAGAGTGAGGATAATAGTTTTTTGCGTCCAACATCCTCAATAACAATGGAGAAGGGAGATACCGTTTGGGTTGTGGGGAGCAAGAAAAATGTCGAAGCTTGTTTTAATTTGGAATAGGTAAAATGGAGAGACAATTTTTAAGACAGGTTGCAAATATATTCTCCAATCCCTCATTGTTAGGGATTAAGATAGCAGATGCCAACTATCTGTGCGGCTTTACTTTTGTCTTTCCCAACAAGCGTTCAATGGCCTTTTTCCGCAAGTATCTTGGAGAAG
>DAONEN010000035.1:0-17939 GCA_035403105.1 Candidatus Egerieousia sp.
CCGTTACGGTAACCCACAAAGATATAGTCAGATACTTTATGTCTATTCCGGAGGCTTGTCGTCTGGTATTGGAGGCCGCAACAATGGGAGAAGGGTATGAGATTTTTGTATTTGATATGGGCAGACCTGTTAAAATTGCAGACATGGCCAAAAATATGATACGCCTTGCAGGATATGAGCCGGATGTTGATATTAAAATTGAATATACAGGTTTGCGTCCGGGAGAGAAACTTTATGAGGAACTGCTTAACACCAAGGAAAACACAATCGCTACTTCTCATAAGAAGATATTTAAGGCCAAGGTGCGTGAATTCCCTTATGACCAGGTAGTCAAGAACTTGGATGAACTGCGTGTTTTTGCAAGACAGATGGAAATTGTAGAAACCGTAAAGAAGATGAAAGAGATTGTTCCGGAGTATAAGAGTCGCAATTCCGTCTTTGAGCAACTTGACAAAGCCATCTGATTTTTATTTGATTATTTTTGCTCTGCGTTTTTAAACACGTTGCAAGGAGTATGTCTGATAAAATAAAAATGATTGACCTATTTGGCCAATACAAAAAAATCAAAAAGGATATTGATGCCGGCATTCAAAAAGTTATTGATGCCTCCGCTTTTATTCACGGTCCGCAAGTAGAATCATTTGAAAATCACTTAGCACAATATCTTGGCGTAAAGCATGTTATAAGCTGCGCCAATGGAACGGATGCATTGCAAATTGCTCTAATGGCTCTTAATTTAAAACGCGGAGATGAAGTTCTTGTCCCGGCATTCACCTATGTATCAACGGCAGAAGTTATTGGCCTGCTTGGACTTGTGCCTGTAATGGTTGATGTTTGCCGTAGCACTTTTAACATCGCGACAGATTCTGAATCAATAAAAAAACTGGAAAAAGCTCTCTCCCCAAAAACAAAAGCGATTGTACCGGTTCATCTTTTTGGACAGAGCGCAGACATGTCTGCTATTTTGCAGTTTGCAAAAGAACATAAACTTTTTATAATTGAGGATAACGCCCAAGCTCTTGGAAGTAAGTATTTTACAATGGACAAAGACGGACGCAAAAAAACTGTCGGGAGCTATGCAGGAACTATGGGAGATATAGGATGCACCTCTTTTTTCCCGACAAAAAATCTTGGCTGTTTTGGCGACGGCGGCGCGCTAATGACTAACAATGATGCATTAGCAAAAAAAATTAGAATGGCAGCTAACCACGGACAGGAGGTAAAATATCATCATAAAATTATTGGATGCAACTCTAGACTTGACACATTGCAGGCCGCCATTCTGGATGTCAAATTGACGTATCTAAATGATTATCTCTATGCAAGATATGCCGCAGCACAATATTACACTAAAATGCTTAAAGCATTGGACAGCGGAGAAGATTTCTTTGAAACTCCTCTTGAATCTGAGTATTCTACCCACACCTATCACCAATACACTTTAAAGATTAAAAGCATCAGCGGAAAAAAAAGCACACGCGATGCGCTTAGACAATTCCTTGCAGATAAGGGAATTCCGTCAATGATATACTACCCGCTTCCGCTGCAAAAACAAGAGGCTTTTAAAAAGATATCAAGACAGGGAACATCTCTTGATGTATCTGCGCAACTGGCAGACTCCGTTCTCTCTCTGCCTATGCATACAGAAATTACTCATAAAGAACAAGATGCGGTAATAAACGCGGTTAAAGAGTTTTACTCTTTGTAAAATCCAGTACTATTTTACCACCCAAACGGATGTTCAACAAGAGGCAGTTTTGCAAGAGGATGGTAATCTCCCTTTAGCCCTATGGGTTCTGCATGTCTGATATCATAAACTGTTTGTATACAGTTCTTTGCCTCACCTATCCTAAAGCCGCCCCCGTTAAGGATATTTTCATAACTCTTGGTGTGAAGTTCTGTGAAGCCTTTGCTAAATTCAAATTCGCTGCCGTTAATTGTGACGCTCCTATAAGTTCTCTTCTCGCCTTGCACAGCATTAGCGGGAAGCGTAGTTGCATTAATACTTAAAAAGTAACGCACTCTTGCACGCTTAAGTTCCAAAAAACCCGCGACTCTATCGTGAGTTTTAACATGTACAATACTATTTTGAACAGGACCAAAGACCCATTGCAACATATCGTACAAGTGTATGCCAATATTTGTTGCAAGACCTCCGCTCTTGGCCTCATCTCCTTTCCAGCTTGCATAATACCATAATCCCCGGGATGTTATATAAGTTAAATCAACATCATAGATTTTATCTTGGGGCCCCTCCTCAATTTTTTTCTTAAGCGCAACAATGGAATCATGTAAACGCAATTGCAAAATTGTAAAGGCCTTATGTCCCGTTTCTTTCTCCAGCCTTTCCAAATCCTCTAAATTCCAGGGATTTAGGACAACGGGCTTTTCACATATAACATCCATCCCGTGTTCCAAGCCATAACGAATAAAAGAATCATGTGTGAAATTTGGCGTGCAGACAGAGAGATATTGTATAGGATTTTCTGTTTTTCTTAATTTTGAAATGTGACGCTCAAACAATTCCTGTTCTGTGAAAAAAGAGGCATTTGGAAACGAGCTGTCCAAGCGTCCTACGCTGTCAAATTTATCATAGGCTACTTCCAGATTATTTCCCGTATCATGAATTGCAGTCAAATGACGGGGAGCGATATATCCCGCCACCCCTATTAAGGCAAAATTTTTCATAAAAAAACAATAAATATTTAGTTCTTGCTGTTATTGCTCCAAAGATAATGCTTTTACAAGCAGATATTACCATTGCTCCGGCACTTTCATTAATCAGATGGACTATCTGAAATTGAATAGCAAACGTACAGTCAAATTGCGGCAGCTGTTTAAAAACAATGCATCGTTGTAAAGGTACTATGATGATTTTTCTCTCTAGTCCCGACAGTTTTTAATTTGGTTTAAGAAATATTGTACCTGAGATATTTGCGGGCGTTGTTAATTTTTTTGTTCACAACATTTGTATTTGTATTTATAAAACAACATCAAATCTTTATAAATTGCAACCAGATTTCCCGCACATCGCGGACAAAGATGTGCGGAGTTTTTTTTCACACATAAATTATGAAAACCTACACATACGAAGAAGCAATTCAAGAAAGTCAACGCTATTTTAATGGTGATGATCTGGCAGCAAATGTCTGGGTTAATAAATATGCCATGAAAGATTCTTTTGGCAATTTGTATGAATGCAATCCGGACCAGATGCATCACAGAATTGCAAAAGAATTTGCACGCATAGAGAAGAAATATCCAAATCCTATGACGGAAGAGGAGATTTATGACCTTATTAAAGACTTTAAGTATGTGATCCCGCAGGGAAGCCCAATGAGCGGCATCGGTAATCATTTTCAGATAGTTTCATTGAGCAACTGCTTTGTAATAGGACACGATGACCCCGCAGACAGTTACGGCGGAATTATGAAAATTGATGAAGAGCAAGTGCAGCTTATGAAAAGGCGCGGAGGCGTAGGACATGACTTATCTCATATTCGTCCAAAAGGAAGCGCGGTTCTAAACAGCGCGCTGACCTCTACCGGAGTTGTTCCGTTTATGGAGAGATACTCTAATTCCACACGTGAAGTTGCACAAGACGGAAGGCGAGGAGCACTGATGCTTTCTATCTCAATAAAACATCCTGATTCAGAAAGTTTCATTGATGCAAAACTAGAAGAAGGCAAAGTAACCAGCGCAAATGTTTCAGTTAAGATTGATGATGACTTTATGCGCGCCGCCATTGACGGTAAAACGTACAAGCAGCAATATCCTATAGATTCAGCGACTCCCAAAGTTGTGAAAGAAATATCGGCATCAGCCCTTTGGAAAAAAATAATTCACAATGCATGGAAAAGTGCAGAACCGGGCGTGCTGTTTTGGGATACAATAATAAAAGAATCTGTAGCAGATTGTTATGCGGATCTTGGATATAGAACCGTAAGTACAAATCCGTGTGGAGAAATACCTTTGTGCCCCTATGATTCCTGCCGTTTAATTGCAATAAATCTCTATTCTTATGTTGACGATCCTTTTACAGAGAGAGCAAAATTTAACAGCGCAAAATTTAGAGAACATGTAGGAAAAGCAATGCGTTTGATGGATGATTTGCTGGATTTGGAGATTGAAAAGATTGATGGAATTCTTGCAAAAATTCAAAAAGATCCGGAAGCTCAGGATATAAAGAGAACAGAGATTGAATTATGGGAAAAGATTAAGGATAAATCTAAAGGAGGACGCCGTACTGGTCTGGGAATAACCGCAGAAGGAGATATGCTGGCAGCGCTTGGATTAATATACGGTTCCGATGAAGCAACATCTTTTGCTGTTGAAGCGCAAAAAACTTTGGCGGTTGAAGCATATCGTTCTTCTGTAAACATGGCAACTGAAAGAGGAGCATTCCCAATTTATGACTCAAAAAGAGAGGCCAATAACCCAATGATTCTTAGAATCAAAGCTGCAGACCCCGCGCTTTACAAAAAAATGGTGTCTGTCGGGAGGAGAAATATATCAATGCTTACTATTGCCCCAACCGGAACGGTCAGCATTATGACACAGACTACCAGCGGAATAGAACCGGTGTTTAAACCATATTACATTAGGCGTAAAAAAGTTAATCCTTCTGATAAAAATGCAGTGATTACTTTCCACGATGATGTTGGAGACTGCTGGGAAGAGTATTATATTTTCCACCCAAAATTTGTTTATTGGTGTGGCCTGCACGGAATTGATATTAACAAAATTAAGAAGATGAAAGCTTCTGAGCTGGATGCGCTTGTTGCAAAATCTCCGTACCATCTTTCATCATCAAAAGATATAGACTGGATTGCAAAAGTAAAGATGCAAGGGGCCATGCAGAAATGGGTTGACCACTCTATTTCCGTTACCGTAAATCTCCCGACAGACATCACAGAACCTATTGTGGCCGAGGTATATAAAACGGCATGGGAAGCTGGTTGCAAGGGTGTAACGGTTTACAGAGAGGGCTCAAGAAATGATGTACTTGTCTCAACGGCAAAAGTTCCAAAAGAGGCTGCCATCAGACCAAAAGAACGTCCACAATCTTTAGAGGCAATTGTTATAAGATTCTTAAATGAACAAGAGCATTGGATTGCTCTTGTGGGACTTATGAACGGAACGCCTTATGAAATCTTTACCGGACTTTTGGATGAAGATTCACGTTCTATTCCAAAAAGCGTGGATACAGGATTCATTGTAAAAGAGAAAGATCCAAAGACAGGAGCTAGCAGATATGACTTCCAATTTGTTGATAAATACGGATATACAAACGTCGTAGGAGGCATTTCACACATGTTCAACAAAGAGTACTGGAACTATGCAAAAATGATAAGCGGCGTTCTTAGAAACGGAATGCCAATTGTGGACGTAATCAATTTGATTAACGGTTTGCAGCTGGATTCAGACAATATCAACAACTGGAAGAACGGAGTTGAGCGCGCCCTTAAGAAATTTATTCCGGATGGAACAAAAGATGAGAGCGGCAAGAAGTGCAGCAAGTGCGGCAGCAACAATCTTGCATATCAGGAGGGCTGTCTGGTTTGCTTGAACTGCGGTTATTCTAAATGCGGTTAACAGCTTATTTACAGCCCGTTGTGGCTTGTCATATCAGAATGTATATTACAGATATTTATGATTTTATTCCCTGCGGCTAAAATAAATATTGGGCTGTATGTTTACGACGTTCGCCCCGATGGTTTTCACAATTTGGAAACTGTCTTTTTTCCCGTTGGTCCGTCAAACAGTAATCTGCAAAGCGACATTCTTGAGATTATTCCCGCAAACGAGACAAAAATTTTTCAGACCGGAATTACATATCCGGGAGCACCGGAAGACAATCTCTGCATAAAAGCATATAATCTTATGGCACAGGAATTTAAGTTGCCGGCCGTAAATATTCGCCTAAGAAAACAAATCCCCGTTGGGGCAGGTCTTGGAGGAGGCAGCGCAGATGCAGCATGTACTCTTTTAGGATTAAATAAAATATTTGCTCTTAATCTGAGCAATGAAAAGCTTGCCAACTTTGCCGCAAAATTGGGCAGTGATTGCCCTTTCTTTATCTACAATGAAGTAATGCTCGGTATTGGACGCGGAGAAGTTTTAAAGCCGTTATTTTCAACGGAAAATAATGAGACAAAAGAGAGCGGAATTCAAAAGCTGGCAAGTGGAAAATATTGGGTAAAAATAATCAAACCTGAGTGTTCTGTTTCCACCGGATACGCATACTCTTTAATAAAACCAAGAGCAGAAAAAGCGTGCAATTCTAAACAACAGTCAGGCAGCACAGGGCAACAAGCCGGCGTTGTACAACAATATCTTGCAGATCTGATTAAAGAGCCTGTCGAGAACTGGAAAAACACAATTTCAAATGATTTTGAGGAGCCGGTCTTCAAAGAGCATCCTGAACTTGCCGCAATCAAACAACAACTCATTGACGAAGGGGCGGCATATGCCTCTTTAAGCGGCAGCGGCTCCGCTATTTACGGTATTTTCAAAAAATGATTTTAACGTAATATCCTGTTTCGGCAGATATTTTTGTATTACAAAAGTTCTTGAATTGCAGCCTCAACAACCTTTAAATCTGCAGTGGGCTCAAAGCGGGCAAGGACTTCCCCATGTCTGGTAACCAGGAATTTGGTGAAGTTCCATTTGATTTCCGCATTATTCATATAATCCGGATCTATCTTTGCAAGCATCTTGTTCATGCGGTCGGACTTTGGGTTGTCCTTGTCAAAACCCTTAAAACCTTGCTTCTCTTTCAAATATTTGTAAAGAGGAATGGCATATTCTCCATTTACCTCAATCTTAGAGAATTGCGGAAATTGAACATCATAATGCAAAGTGCAGAAGTTGTGAATTTCCTCATCCGTGCCAGGAGCCTGACCTGCAAATTGATTGCAAGGAAAATCTAAAATCACAAGTCCTTGGTCTTTATACTTTGCATAAATTTTTTCTAGCTCTTCATACTGCGGTGTAAAACCGCATCCTGTTGCTGAGTTAATTATTAGAAGTACTTTCCCCTTGTATTGTTCCAAGGAAACTTCTTTCCTCTGCTGGTCTTTTACAGTAAATTTATAAATGCTCATATCATTGTCCTTTTTGGGTTGATTTTCTCTAACAACAATGCTTGCTGCAATCGGAACAATGGGTAAACTCGCCGCGCAATCTCCTTTCCACCAAATCACTCAGCCTGCTGCGCAATTCCTCATTAGAAATCTTTTCCAAAACGGCATAAGCAAAAGCCTGTTGCTGAAGCAGTTTTGCCTCATCAACATTTATCCCCCTAGAACGCATATAAAATAATTCACCTTCATCCAAGCTCCCGACGGTTGCTCCATGAGAGCACTTTACATCATCAGCATAGATGATAAGATGAGGCTCAGAAGTTGCCCGTGCGGTATCAGACGTAAGCAAATTATTATTTGACTGATACGCTTCTGTCTTCTGGGCATCAGGAGCCACCAGGATTTCTCCGCTAAAATTAGAAACGGCTTCTCCTCCAAGAATTCCTTTAAACAACTGCAGACTATTACATTTTGGAGCTTTGTGAGTAAGATTGATTTCTGTTTTAATCTTTTGTTTTCCGTCTGCAAGATACAAACCGTCAAGTTCACAATTTGCATGCTCTCCTGTAAGATATGTCTCTATGTTATTATTTATCTCCCCGCCATGCAAAGTAATCAAATTGAGATGAAAAGTTGCGTCCTTGCAAACCTCTATAGTAAAATGTGTTACATGAGAGGATAAGTTATGCTCATTCTGCATTGCAAGGAAATCTAAAGTTGCTCCCTCGCAAACTTTTATGTTAATGTTTTCTGCCGTTAAAAACTTTTCTTCTGCTAAAGTATGAGAACATAATACAACTTTTCCTAAGGAATTTTTCTGAGCGGTTATGTTAATATCATACTTTAATTCTGTCTTTTGCGGATTGGTTCTTATTGCAATTATCTGCAAAAGATTCTCAACAACTTTTCCCTCAGGAAAATTAATATTCAGCGGATTCCCTTTTTCAATTCCTCTAACATGCTCAGGCATAGAGAGTTTTGTGCTAACCTTGTCTAGCCTTGTGTGAACGGAAAATTCTCTTTGAACAGGCTCTTTTCCGTTTGCAGAATCTGTGCATTCCGCAATTTTATCATTTGAACAAGCAGAATCATTCCCGGAGCATACAAAAGAATCACCCTCCCTCAACATGCCGTCAACAACAAAATACTGCCTTGTGTTTTTTAACGGTACGCGGCATTTGAAATTACCATGGCTGTCATTTTGCAATGTATTGCTTAACAGTGCATTAGGACAGTCCTTCGGTTCTGTAAAGTTGCCTAGATATTTGTAATTGTTATCCATTCTCCTCTTGCTCTTTTATCATCTCATCATATCCTTTGGTTTCAACAATATGAGCCAGCTCTTTTCCCGCTGTCTTTATAATTTTCCCTTTATAAAGAACGTGAACAATGTCCGGAACTATATAGTCCAAAAGTCTCTGATAGTGAGTGATTACAATAAACGCATTGTTATTTGTTTTTAATTTGTTAACCCCGTGTGCCACAATTCTTAAAGCGTCAACATCAAGCCCGCTGTCTGTTTCATCAAGTATGGCAAGAGTCGGATCCAGCATTGCCATCTGAAAAATTTCATTTCTCTTTTTTTCTCCGCCGGAAAAACCCACGTTCACACCTCTAGATGAAAATGAAGGATCCATCTGCACAATGGCCATCTTCTCCCTCATCATTTTTAAATATTCTGCCGCACTCAAAGCGGGAAGATTTTTCTCTTTACGATGCTCATTTACAGCGGTCTTCATAAAGTTTACATTGGTTACTCCGGGAATTTCCACAGGATACTGGAAGCCCAAAAAGATTCCAGCCCATGAACGCTCTTCCGGTTTCATCTCCAGAAGATTTTTCCCCATGAATTTTACTGTTCCATCTGTAACTATATAATTTTCATTGCCTGCAAGCACAGCAGACAAAGTACTTTTTCCGCTCCCGTTTGGACCCATAATTGCGTGAACTTCACCGGGTTTTACCACAAGATTAATACCCTTAAGGATTTCTTTGCCGCTGATTGTTGCGTGCAAATTATTGATTTCCAGTAAATTTTCCATATCTCTTTCTCTTTTATTATCTGTCGCGACAGATATTAGTTCTTAACTGTTTCTCCGTTTATCTCAGAGGCAGCCTCTTTTTTAAGCTCCGTAATCCTCTGTTTTCTATACATTTTAAGCCAAATCATAAATCCGCCAATTGCCAAGAATACGTATACAACATAGACTAAAGGCATAAAGCCCAGTCCGGATTTAATACTTAAAATAATATTTGTAATATCAGCAATCAGCCATACTCCCCAGCAATCCAGCTTCTTCTGCGCAGATAGCCATTGCGCTGAAAGAACAAGACCAAGAGCAAATGCATCAAAGTAAGGGAAAGTTGCAGGATAAATAAATACCGCCGGCCACCACATATCTATCCTGGATAACAGATATCCCCAGATAAACATAAAAATTACAACAACTCCGACAACAACCGTGCGTTGTCCGTTATTGTAAACGGTGACTTTAAGTTTGTTCTTATCATCTTTCTCATTGCTGCGGGGATGAGTCCATCTATAGTGTCCGTAAAAATTTATCGCCAAAGCAATCGGCTGCAATAACATACTGGAATACAGCCTATTTTGCAAGAACAAGAAAAACAGCAGGATGTTATACAAATACCCAAACCAGAAGTTTGCAACCTTGCCCTTAACAGCACAAAAGACGCACAACAGCCCAACAATAACAGAAATAATTTCCAGTGCACTCACGCCTTGTCCAAAAATGGAGAATATAATGTTGTGAATGCTAAAGAAATTA
Organism: Candidatus Egerieousia sp.; assembly: GCA_035403105.1. Lineage (GTDB taxonomy): Bacteria > Bacteroidota > Bacteroidia > Bacteroidales > UBA932 > Egerieousia. The sequence continues at coordinate 9,872 of DAONEN010000035.1, forward strand.
AATACAATCTCTTTAAGGCCAAGTAAAAAATGCATATTTAAAAATGTCCCCATACTATCCTATGCTCCCCTCCAAAGAAACCTGCAAAAGTTTTTGAGCCTCTACTGCAAATTCCATCGGGAGCTTATTTAAAACTTCTCTGGCATAGCCGTTTACAATAAGTCCTACGGCATCCTCAGCCTTTATTCCTCTCTGCCTGCAATAGAAAAGCTGGTCATCTCCAATCTTGGAGGTTGTTGCTTCATGCTCTATTACGGCACTCTTGTTTGCACTATCTATATGCGGAAAAGTATGCGCACCGCACTTGTCTCCAAGAAGCAAACTATCACATTGTGAATAGTTTCTAGCGCCGGCTGCGTTTGGAAAAACTCTGATTAATCCTCTATAACTATTCTCACTATGCCCAGCAGATATTCCTTTGCTTACTACTCTGCTGCGGGTGTTTTTCCCAATATGAAGCATCTTTGTTCCGGTATCAGCCTGCTGCCAGTTATTGGTTACCGCAACGCTGTAAAACTCTGATGTTGAATTGTCTCCTTTCAATATTGTACTGGGATATTTCCATGTAATGGCAGAGCCGGTTTCAACTTGAGCCCAGAATAATTTTGCATTAGCCCCATCACATAATCCTCTCTTTGTAACAAGATTATAAATACCACCGTCTCCGTTTTTGTTACCCGGATACCAGTTCTGAACTGTTGAATATTTCACTTCTGCATCTTGCTTTACAACTATTTCAACCACAGCTGCATGCAGTTGCGCCTTATCTCTTCTTGGAGCGGTACAACCCTCCAGATAACTGACATAAGCACCCTCATCCGCAACTATTAAAGTTCTCTCAAACTGTCCGGTACCTGACGCGTTAATTCTAAAATAACTGGAAACCTCCATTGGACAGCGAGTATTCTTTGGAATATAACAGAAGGAACCGTCGCTGAAGACGGCAGAGTTTAGTGCGGCAAAATAGTTGTCTCCAATAGGTACTACGCTTGCCAGATATTTTCTTACAAGGTCAGGGTAATCTTTTACGGCCTCTGAAAATGAGCAAAATATGATACCTTTCTCCGCCAGTGTTTCCCTGAAAGTTGTCTTGACGGAGACTGAATCAAACACGGCATCTACCGCAACTCCTTGTAATACATTTCTTTCCTTTAGCGGAATACCAAGCTTATTAAATGTCTCTTCAAGTTCAGGGTCTATATCACTTTTAACAGCTTCTGTTCCGGCAACGCCGGCAACCGGTTTTCCGGATGGAGCAGCATAATATATAATATCTTGATAATCAATATCCGGAACCTTCAAATGCCCCCATGTAGGCATCTTCATAGTTTTCCACTTTGCATACGCTTTAAGACGAAATTCCAAAAGCCATTCCGGTTCATTCTTCTTTTTAGATATCAGCCTGATAATGTCCTCGTTTAGCCCCTTGGGTGCAAATTCTTGCTGCACATTAGAGACAAATCCCTCTTTATACTCCTCGTTTGCAATCTCGCGGATTATTTCACGGCTTTCTTCCATGTTTACGTTTTCTTGTTTCATGAACCAACAAATATAGTAAAAAACGCGGAGGAGGCGCATTAGCCTTCGCCTTCAGCCGGCACGTGATCATCGCCCAAGCCCTATGTCTAAAAGCAGGGCATAACTGCAACTTTTTGGGCTAGGAAATAAATCCCTGTCGGGAATTAAAAGTTTAACTCTGTAGCCTTCAAATAATCAACAGTTTTATTGATTTGCTTGTACATCACAACGTCATCTTGAATAAAAGCAACTTGCCTGCGGTATCCCGACAGGTATTTCTCAATTATAGTGGAACTCTTTAAAGGACGGCGGAATTCCATTGCCTGGGCAGCATTAAGGAGCTCAATTCCAAGTATTCTCTCAAGATTATCAATAATCTTATGAAGTTTTGTAGCGGCATTTGCTCCCATGCTAACCATATCCTCCTGACCGTTTGAAGAAACTATTGAGTCACTGGATGCGGCAAAACAATACATTTTATTTTGGCTAACCATGGATGCGGCAGCATATTGAGGAATCATAAGACCAGAATTCAGACCCGGATTCGCAACAAGAAATTCCGGAAGATTACGCAATCCTAAAATAAGCTGCGCTGTTCTGCGCTCAGAAATATCTCCAAGTTCAGCCAATGCAATTGCCAGATAATCAAAAGGTATTGCTATAGGTTCTCCGTGAAAATTGCCTCCCGAAATTATCATATCTTTTTCCGGGAAAATTGTGGGATTGTCTGTTACAGAGTTTATTTCTATCTCAAGAACAGAGGCTACATAATGAATCGCATCCTTTGCGGCGCCGTGAACTTGCGGCATGCAACGGAATGAGTAAGGGTCCTGAACATGAACTTTATGTTGTGCAATAAGTTTGCTGCCTTTCAAGATTTTACGGAATCTTTCTCCTGTCTCTATCTGACCTCTGTGAGGACGCATTTGCTGAATACAATCCATGAACGGTTCAATTCTGCCGTCATAAGCATCCAGTGAAATTGCGCCTATTAAATCTGCGGTCTTGGAAATTCTAAAAGCATTAAGCACGGCAAAAACGCCATTTGCACTCATAAACTGGGTTCCGTTAAGCAATGCGAGACCCTCCTTGCTCATAAGTTTAATTGGCTTCCAGCCAAACTCCTTAAGGACATCTTTTGCTGTACGACGCTTCCCTTCATAATTGACATCCCCCTCTCCTATTAAAGGCACAAACAAATTTGCCAGCGGAGCTAAATCTCCGGAGGCTCCAAGCGAACCCCTGTCATAGACAACGGGCAAAATATCGTTGTTGAAAAAATCTATTATCCTCTCAACCGTTCCAACTTGTACTCCACTGTGTCCCAGAGATAAAGCGTGAGCCTTAAAAAGCAACATCAGCTTTATAATCTCCGGTCTGATTTCCTCTCCAACGCTGCATGAATGACTCTTAATCAAGTTTTCCTGCAATCTTCCAAGTTCATCCAAAGAAATGCTCTTATTGCAAAGTGAACCAAACCCCGTTGTAATACCATACAAAGGTTCCTTTGATTCTTTTGTTTTTTTATCCAGATAATCACGACATTTTTGGATGCGCTGTTTTGCCTGCGGTGCAAGCTCTAATGTCATTTTATCCTTTAATATTTTCTCTATAATAGCAAACGTAAGCTTGCCGGAACCTACGCGGTAAACATTGCTTTTCATTATAATTTCTTATTAATTTCTTTTAATAATTCGCTCTCTTTCTCACAAGTTTTTTTCTCCAGCTCATCCGCCTCTTTTTTCATCCTGGCAACATAGTCAGCATCTTTAAGAGAGCCAAGATTTATTTTTACATTTAGCAAAGCTCCTAATACAGAGGAGCGTGCAGCCATCATTGCAACACAGGCATCAGTTACCGCATTGCTGTTTCCCTTGCGGGCAACCTCTGCAATCATGTCCATAATTTCATATGCGCGACGCGCCACAGACATAGGAACTTCTGCGGCAAACTTTGTGGCTTCCTGAATGGCAGCGCTTCTTGCAGCTTTCTGCTCCGGAGTCTCTTTTGGCATTTTAAAACATCCAAAAACTTTATCATAAGCCTCTGAATCTTTGTCTACATCTGCTATGAAAGCGGCCTTGTTTTCCAACATTGCTTTTTGGATTTTCTCCATGAGTTCAGTTTTATCCTCATAGCCCTTCTTGCCTATTGTAAGACCCGCTACCATGGCAGCCAAAGATGCTGCTATTGAGCCATTTAAGGCAGCAATGCTGCCGCCTCCGGGAACCGGATCATTGCCTGACACTTTATCTAAAAATTGTTTTACGGTTAAATCTACTAACATAAAAATTCTATTTTTTAATTAATTATTTCACTTGGTAAAGCGCACCCTCTTTTATGACAGAGTCAACGCTGTTCATTCCAATATAGTATGGCAACACATGATAATCAGAAGAATACAATAACACAAAATCTCCCTTCTTTCCTTTCTCTATACTCCCGACAGAGTCTGCTCTGTCAATGGCGGCGGCACCGTTTAAAGTCAAAGCTGTAATTGCCTCTTCTACAGTAAATTTCATATAGATACACGCCAAGTCAAAAGTTAAAGGAATTGAACCGGAGAAACAGCTTCCTGGATTTAAGTCAGTTGCCAAAGCAACGGAACATCCGGAATCTATCATCTCTCTTCCTCTTGCATAAGGCTCCTTTAATGCAAATGCAGTAAGCGGCAATAGCGTGGCAACCACGTTGTTATCTGCCATTGACCTAATGCCCGCATCGGATGCATGAAGAAGATGATCCGCAGAAAGAGCGTGGAGTTCTCCCGCCAATTCCGCCCCGCCAAGAGAAACAATTTCATCCGCATGAATTTTCAGTTTGAAACCCAGTTGTTGCGCGGCACTTAAAAGTCTTCTAGATCCTTCAATTGAAAATACTCCCTCCTCACAAAACACATCACAGTTTTCTGCAAGATTTTCTTTTTTAATAAGAGGCAGCATATCATTGATTAAGAAGTTTATATACTCCTTACTTCTCCCTATGTATTCTGCCGGCAGGGCATGAGCCCCAAGAAAGGTTGAAACAACATCAACCTTTTTATTGTCATCCTCATTTAAACTCCGCATAACTTTCAGCTGCATGAGTTCAGTCTCTTTATCAAGACCGTAACCGCTCTTCCCCTCAACTGTAGTAACACCCATTCTGCTCATTCTCTCCAAAAATGTTGCAGCTCCGTAACGCATTGATTTAAAATCTAATGCGCGAGTAGCCTTAACAGTACTGGCAATGCCTCCGCCGCGGTTCATAATAGACATATAACTCTCTCCGTTCAGACGCCAGGAGAACTCTTCTGCTCTCTCTCCTCCAAAAACAAAATGAGTATGTGAATCCACAAAACCGGGCAGCAAACACTTTCCCTTTGCATCAAAATATTGACATCCATTATAGAAACCGTCGCGATAATTATTGCGAGTCTTGCCTACATAACAAATAACCCCATCTCTAACTTCAACCTCTGCATTATCAATTATTTGCAGCTGACGCATTTCTTTCCCCCTGCGTGCGGTTCTGCCCAAAGGAGTAACTATTTTTGCGTTATAAATGATGATATTTTTCATGCCGGCTGCTATTTAGGGATTGCTTATTATTCCATTATTCTGGATTCCAGAACTTGCTGCATAGAGAAGTTCTCCAGTCCCAAATAATAAGAGGCGGTATCAATGAGAGCCTCCATTGGAACAAGTCCGATAATTTCACTTCCAACAATACTTACACCATAACGGCGAGCCTCAAAGCGAACCATCTCAAAAACTCTATAAAGTGCTGTCTTTGTGAAATCTGTCATGTTAATAGAAACCTGTGTAATACCTCTGTCTTTAAGCTCTACTCCCATTGCTTTGCAATATCTTAAACCGCCTCCGATGAAGCGAATTTTCTTTGCAATGTCATGTGCTATTTCTAAACTTGGAGTATTTAAATTAATGTTGTAAGCAACAAGAGGCATGCGCGCTCCAACGGCAACAGTACCAGCGGTTGGATGACGCTCTGCTGGGCCAAAATCCGGTTGCCATTCAGGCTGTTTTATCTTCTCCGCCATCCCCTCAAACTCTCCCTTGCGGATTGCAGCAAGGTTCTCTCTATGAGGAGCTGTCGCTGATTTCTCATATAAGAAAACCGGTATTTTATATAATTCTGCAATCTTTGCCCCAACCTCTTTTGAAAGAGCGATGCACTCCTCCATTGAACTGTTTCTGATTGGAATAAAAGGCACAACGTCAACGGCTCCCATACGCGGATGCTGTCCCTGATGATGATTCAAATCTATCAGTTTAACTGCAATTCCAATTGCCTCCAAAAGAGCTTCCTTCAAAGGCTCTGGTTCTCCTACAACTGTGACTACCATGCGGTTGTGGTCCTCATCGTTGCTGTAGTCCAAAAGTTTAACTTTTGTTTTCCCGCGGAACGGTTCCACAATCTTATCAATTTTTGCCTTGTCTCTTCCCTCGCTAAAATTGGGAACGCATTCAATTATTTTATTCATAACTATCTATTCTTTAGATTTTACAACTCTATTAACTAATTCATCATCTGCAACATACGGAATTGTAATATGATACATATCTCCGTTTGTCTTATTAAACTCTTCCGCCGTTTCCAGAGCATGCTCATTGCGAGCCCAAGAACGTCTTGCAACTCCGCTCATAACATCCCAGGTCATTGCAGAACGCAGGATGTCATCTACCCTCTTACTTCCGTCGCAAACCATTCCAAATCCGCCGTTTATAGCTTTTCCAATTCCTACTCCGCCACCGTTGTGAAGAGATACCAAGCTCATTCCTCTTGCGCAATTTCCGGCAAAACACTGAACAGCCATATCTGCCATAATATTACTTCCGTCTTTAATATTTGCAGTCTCTCTGAATGGAGAGTCTGTTCCGCTAACATCATGATGGTCACGTCCTAACATAATTGGACCAACCTCTTTATTGCGGACCATTTCATTAAAGCGCAGAGCAATTTTTAATCTCCCGATGGCATCTTGGTAAAGAATACGGGCCTGTGTTCCAACTACCAGATTGTTTTTTTCTGCATCTCTTATCCAATTATAATTATCTAAATCTTGCCCTCTGCGGTTAACGTCTATGCAATCCATTGCGGCATGATCTGTCTTCACCAAGTCTTCATGCTTGCCCGAAAGACATACCCATCTGAACGGACCATACCCATAATCAAACAGTTGCGGCCCCATGATGTCCTCAACATAGCTAGGCCAGATGAATCCGTTTTTAACATCACCGTCGCAAGCTATCTCAGTAACCCCTGCATCAAACACCGCCTTCATAAATGAATTTCCGTAATCAAAGAAATATGTGCCGGCTGCTACAAGTCCCTTAATTGCAGCAAAATGGCGATGCAAAGATTCATCTACAAGCTCACGAAATTTGCGAGGATCTTCATGCAACATCCTTGTGCGCTCTGCAAAACTCAACTGTACAGGACAATAGCCGCCGTCATAAACCGCATGGCAAGACGTCTGGTCGGAAAGCAATTCTATCTTCTCATTTTTATCTACTGCATATTCCAGTAAATCAACAATATTGCCATGATAAGCAATTGAACACGGCTCACGACGGGCCATTGCATCACGGGCAATTTTAAATGCCTCTGTTTTATCTTCTGTAATATGATTAACCCATCCCTGACGGTGACGAGTCTCTATACGGGACATATCTACTTCCGCTATGATTCCGGCAGCTCCAGATATTTCCGCCGCTTTTGACTGAGCGCCGCTCATTCCTCCCAAACCGGAAGAGACAAACAAGTGACCGCGCAAATCTCCGTCTTGAGGAATGCCAAGTTTCAACCTTCCGGCATTCAGCAAAGTGTTGAACGTTCCGTGTACAATTCCCTGAGGTCCTATGTACATCCAACCTCCTGCGGTCATCTGCCCATAATTCGCAACTCCAAGTTGCATTGCGGTATGCCAGTCTTCCTGATTATCAAACATTCCAACCATCATAGCGTTTGTGATGATAACACGCGGAGCATCCGGACGAGATTTAAATAATCCCAGCGGATGGCCTGATTCCAGAACAAGTGTCTGGTCTTGAGTTAGTTCTTGAAGATATTTTTTAATCAGACGGTACTGCATCCAGTTCTGACACACCTGGCCTGTCTCTCCATAAGTAACTAATTCATAGGGATATAATGCTATATCAAAGCAAAGATTATTGTCAATCATTACTTGAAAAGCTCTTCCCTCTATACATTTTCCTTTATATTCATCAATAGGTTTTGCTTTCAAATCCCCTTGAGGTCTAAAGCGATAGCCGTAAATTCTGCCACGTGTACTGAGTTCCTCCATGAATTCCGGTGCAAGTTTCTCATGCAATTCTTTTGGTATATAGCGCAATGCGTTTTTTAAGGCAATTTTTGTCTGTCCGGGAGTCAGTGTGTAACCACGGTCCGGGGCTCTGCGAATGCCCTCCACAAATGTTGGGTATTCCGGAAGATTATTATCAAGTGTAAATTCCATGACTTTAATTTTAAATAGCAATAAAAATACAACATTTATTAACAATTATTGCAATTTTTAAGATATTTTAAT
>DAONEN010000036.1:0-17349 GCA_035403105.1 Candidatus Egerieousia sp.
ACCGCTAGAAGTTAACCGCCAGGAGATTTTACGATGGAAGTTTACCTCTGGAAGTTCACCGCTAGAAGTTAACCGCTAGGAGATTTTACGATGGAAGTTTACCTCTGGAAGTTCACCGCTGGAAATTTATCGCTGGATGATCTCTGATGGAAGCTTAGCGCCAGGAGATTTTCCTTGGGACATTTTCCGATGGAAAGTTACCGCTGGGATTTTGTTACGGGAAGGGAAAGTTCCTCTGTGATTTTGTAACTTGCGGGCAAATGAGAACAGGGATTTTAATAATATGTTATGGAGAGGTGTAAATAATGGATTTTAAGCTGGAATCTTCATATAAGCCTACCGGTGATCAGCCGGAAGCAATTGATTCTCTGGTGAATGCAATTAGAGATGGGAATAAGGCGATGACGCTGCTTGGTGTTACAGGCTCAGGGAAGACTTTTACCATGGCCAACGTTATACAAAGGTTGAACAGGCCGGCGCTGGTGCTGAGCCACAACAAAACTTTGGCGGCACAACTTTACGGAGAGTTTAAAGCGTTCTTTCCGGAAAATGCGGTGGAGTACTTTGTCTCCTACTATGACTACTATCAGCCGGAGGCATATATGCCTGTCACTGATACATATATAGAGAAAGACCTGAGCATTAATGATGAGATTGACAAACTGCGGTTGGAGTGCTCAAGTGCACTACTGTCGGGAAGAAGAGATGTAATAGTCGTTTCATCCGTGTCCTGCTTGTACGGCATAGGCAATCCTGCAGATTTCCACGCAAACACAATCATAATTCACAAAGGAGACCTGATTAGCAGAAACAAATTTTTGTACAAGCTGGTGGACAGCATGTACTCCCGCAATGATGCAGAGTTCAAGCGCGGAACATTCAGAGTTAAAGGAGATTCCGTAGATATTTTTTTGGCTTACGGAGATGAGGCGGCAAGGATAAATTTCTTTGGAAATGAAATTGATGAGATAGAAATTTTTGACCCAACCAGCGGCGGAACAATAGAATTCAAAGAGGAGATTCCAATCTATCCGGCAAACATTTTCTCCACAACAAGAGAGAGAACAATAAGCGCAATTAAGCAAATTCAGGATGATTTAAAAAAGCAGTACGACTATTTCATGGAGATTGGCAAAGCGCATGAAGCCAACAGGTTAAAGCAGCGCGTAGAGTATGACCTTGAGATGATTAAAGAGCTTGGCTACTGTCCGGGCATAGAGAATTACTCCAGATATTTTGACGGCCGCAACGCCGGCACAAGACCATTCTGTCTGTTGGATTATTTCCAAAATGACTTTCTTACTTTCATAGATGAGAGCCATGTGACTGTTCCTCAAATCCGTGCAATGAGCGGAGGAGACCGTTCCAGAAAACAGACTCTGATTGAATATGGTTTCCGTCTGCCCGCAGCCGCGGACAACAGGCCGCTGAAGTTTGATGAATTTCAAACGATAACCAACCAAACGGTTTATGTAAGCGCAACTCCATCCGACTTTGAACTAGAAGAGTCTCAGGGATTTATAGTGGAGCAGGTTGTCCGCCCTACCGGATTGCTGGAACCACCTATTGATGTCCGTCCAACAAAAAATCAGATAGATGATTTATTGGAAGAAGTACAGAAACGGGCGGAAAAAGATGAGCGCGTTCTTGTAACCACCCTGACAAAAAGAATGGCGGAAGAGCTGGATAAGTATTTGGAAAAGATGGGAATACGAGTACGCTACATTCACTCAGACGTGGACACAATGGAGAGGATAGAAATATTGGAGGATTTTCAGGCGGGAAGATTTGACGTGTTGGTTGGAGTTAACCTGTTAAGAGAAGGCCTTGATTTACCGCAAGTTTCACTGGTTGCAATATTGGATGCAGACAAAGAGGGATTCCTGAGAAGCACAACTGCCCTGACACAAACGTCAGGCAGAGCGGCAAGAAACATAAACGGCACCGTCATAATGTACGCGGACACAATTACAAAGAGCATGAGGGAGACTATTGACGAGACTAACCGTCGCCGAGCCAAACAAAAGGAATACAACAAGATTCATCATATTACTCCGCGACAGATTATAAAGGAGGAGAGAAATATTCTTAGCCGCAACGAGACTTTAGAGGAAGCCTCCTCAAATTATGGCAAGCCTTCTGCAAAGGATATTGCAAATGACCCTGTCATAGCAAATATGACAAGAGCGCAGCTGGAAAAATCTGTCGAGAGTTCCAGAATACAAATGGAACGCGCAGCTAAAGAGCTGGATTTCACCGCTGCCGCAAAATTCAGAGATGAAATGAACGCACTCAAAGAGGTGCTTAAAAATAAAAATAATTAACCACTGCTTGGAGGCTAAAGCAGAAAAATAAAAGTGAAGAAAACAAAACATTAAATCATAGAGGTAAAAAAGTGCAAAATGGGAGAGATTAAAGAGAGCACAAATAAAACAATGAATGATAAGCTGAATGAACTTATAAGTATGTTTGAGCCTGAAAACAAGCAGCTTATAGCGGGAGCTTACGATATTGCGCGCCTCTCTCTTGCTGGACTGGAAAGGGAAAATCATCACCCATTTATTGAGCATCCGCTTAATGTTGCAATGATTGTTGCATCGGAAATCGGATTGCGTGCAGATGCGGTTGCGTCAGTTTTCCTGCATGAAGCCAGCCGTGGCAAAGATTCTATGGTTGAGGAGTTTAAGAAGAATTATCCAAAAGAAATAATTACAATAGTTGAGGGCCTTAACAACATTTCCAAGATAACCCCCAAGGAGACAAAGTTGCAGGCGGAAATATACCGCAAGTTAATTGTCTCATATTCAAAAGACCCAAGAGTAACATTAATCAAACTCGCAGATAGATTAGAAATAATGCGCAACCTTTACATTTTTCCAAAAGGAAATGCAATGCGCAAACTGACAGAGACTCAAATGCTGTATATTCCTCTGGCTCACCAGCTTGGACTATATAATATAAACAGCGAGCTGGAAAATTTATACTTCAGATATTCAGACCCTGAGAATTACCGTGCTATCACAAACAAGCTGATTGCAACTGATGAGGACAGAAAAAGACTTGTTCAGCAGTTTGTAAAACCATTGGAGAAAAAATTGAAAGAGGCGGGAATAAAATATACTCTTAAAGTTAGGACAAAGACGGCGTGGTCTATATGGCAGAAGATGAAAAGGCAGGAAGTTACGTTTGAAAAAGTATATGACGTTTTTGCCATTAGATTTATTTTGGACGTTCCTCCGGAGAAGGAAAAAGATTATTGCTGGCAAGTATATTCTCTTGTCACTCAAGAATATAAACCAGACATAAAGAGACTTAGGGACTGGATTACTACACCAAAACCCAACGGATATGAGTCCCTGCATACAACGGTAGAAAATAAAGACGGCGCCCATATTGAGGTGCAAATCAGGACGTCCAGAATGGATGAAATTGCAGAGAACGGGCACGCATCACATTGGAGCTATAAGGGAATAAAGAGCGTGCGCGGACTGGATGAATGGCTATCGGGAGTTAAAGAAATGCTTAATACTCCGGACGTTATGGAGAATCCCCAACTTAGCGGAAAAGAGCTGGATGAGATTTTTGTGTTTACTCCGGCGGGAGATTTAAGGCAGCTTCCCAAGGGTGCGTCAGTGCTGGATTTTGCATTTAACATTCACTCTAATCTTGGGATGAGCTGCTCCGGAGCAAAGGTGAACGGAAAAATAAAATCCATACGCGAGCAGCTGCATACAGGTGACATTGTGGAGATTATGAGCAACAAGAATCAGAAGCCGTCACAAGACTGGCTGAATATTGTTGTCTCCGCAAAAGCGCGCAGCCACATAAAGACCAGGCTTAAAGAGGAAGAGGGAAAGATGAGCCGCGCCGGGAGAGAGATTCTGGAGAGGAGGATGAAAAATTGGAAGATTGAACTTAATGATGATATCCTCTCTGATCTTGCAAAACACTTTAAGAAAAAATCTACCGGAGAATTGCTGATTGCAATTAATGACAACACAATTGATCCGCAGGACATAAAGGATTTTCTGGAGAACGGAGAAAGCGGCAAAGAGGCTGAAAATGAGAAAGAAACTCATGCAACAAAAGTCCGCCAGCATGAGGGTTCATCAGATTATCTTGTAATAAGCGACAACTTAAGCAACATCAGCTACAAGATGGCTAAATGCTGCAACCCTATTTTTGGAGATGATGTCTTTGGATTTGTAACGGCAGCCGGCGGCATAAGCATCCACAGAATGTCATGTCCAAATGCAAAGAGACTCCTTACAACTTATCCATACAGGATTCAAAAGGTGAAATGGAGACAGCTCTCCACTACCACCCAATTCCAAACGGGTCTTAAAGTTATTGGGGACGGAGATGTGACTGTCGGGAACAGAATAATGGAATGCGTTGCTAACCAGGGGGCTAGCATACGTGCTTATAGAATATTTGAAAGGCGCAAGGGCAAAATAGAATTTGTAGCGGAACTTGAAATTTCCATCTCCAACAATGCCCACTTGGACAGAGTCATTTCTTCCCTTAAGAAGATGCGGGAAGTTAAAACGGTACTAAGAACTTCTAAGAAATAATCTTGTAACCCGGGAACAGATTATTTCCGATTGACAACATTATAACTTATTTGTAAACAGTATTTTACTTCTGAATAAAGTTGGTTCCTTTTATTATAACGGCTGCTTCCGGTCTATGGTCGGAGGCGACAATTTCCGGCTGAACCCAAGTGGCAAGACCGTTCTTCCCCTCTTTGAAGTTCTTTATCAAATTTTTGCCGGCTCTGTTTTTATAAAGACAGATGTAGTCAATAGTACGGTCCGGTTTATCTGAAGGGAATGTCATTGCCTTTGTATTTGACAGGACATCAAACGATTGTATCAGCAAGGCAATGGTGCGCGAGTTAGGCAAAGAGTTGAAGTCTCCACATAAAAATATCAATTTTTTGCCGGATAGTTTTCTCATCTCATTAAGAATAGTGACGCAGCTCTCCTCTCTATCGGTATCATTAAGGCTTAAATGCACACAGCAAAAATAGTAATCTTTAAACTCTGCAATCAGCAACGCACGGTCCTCATCATTAGGCGATTCCAACGGAATATTTTTATATGACAATGGTTTCTCTCTAGAAAGAATTGCATTACCGTATGCGCCGCCTCTGAATTTTTTAAGAGATGCTCCAAAGGTCCAATGCATGCCCGCCGCATTTGCAATCTCCGCCGCCCCGTTTATATTTCCGTTTCTGGCATTAACGCTGTCAACTTCCTGCAGCGCCACAACGTCAGGATCTATCTCCTTGATAACCTGAGCAATTCTTCCATAATCTCTAATACCGTCTCTCCCTGTTCCGCCGTGAATATTGTAACTCATGACAGAGACAATTGCATCAGCAGAATTTTCCGCCTTCATGAATATTCTTTCCTGAGCATTTGCCGCATTGCAAGAGAAAAAAGCGCAAATCGCTACTAACAAAGGAGTTGTGAAGATATATTTGTTCATAACAAAACGCACAATTAAAATTCTTATTAACAGTTTTGGAAACTACTTTAAGTACTCTTTCCAGCGCGGCTCATTTTTAAGCTGTTCCGGAGTTCCGGTAAACACAACCTCACCCCCTTTGTCTCCGCTGTCGGGACCTAAATCTATAATCCAGTCAGCCGCCTTAATAACATCTGTGTTGTGCTCAACAACAATAATCGTATTGCCTGCATCTACAAGTGCATCAAATGCCTGGAGCAACTTGCCTATGTCATTAAAATGCAATCCGGTAGTTGGCTCGTCAAATATAAACAATTTTCCGCCCGCACCGGGAAGACCGGAAGCAGTGTCTTTGCTCAAAAACTTTGCAAGCATAACTCTTTGGCTCTCACCTCCGCTCAAAGTGCTGCTGCTCTGCCCCAACTTAATATACCCAAGACCAACATCCTGCAGGACTTTCAGTTTATCCGCAACCCTCTGGGCTACAGATTGTTTCTGCTCTCCAAAAAATTCTATTGCCTGATCAACTGAAAGGTTAAGAACGTCATTTATATTTTTATCATGATATTTAACCTCAAGAATATCAGGCTTAAATCTCTTTCCTCCGCACTCCTCGCACACCATTCTTACGTCAGCCATAAACTGCATCGGGATTGTTATAAATCCGTCGCCGAGACAAACAGGACATCTTCCTCCGTCTATGTTGAATGAAAAATGAGAATGACCGTATCCATTCATTTTTGCATACGGCTGCTCGGAGAATATTTTTCTGATATCATCATATATCTTCAAGTACGTCACCGGATTAGAGCGCGCAGACTTGCCAAGCGGATTCTGGTCTATATACTCAACGCCCTCCAGCTTTTTTAAATCTCCGGTCAAATCTCTGTATGCACCGGGAGGAGTGCCTACAATCTCAAAATGTCTGCAAAGCGCAGGATATAAGACATCTCCAACAAGAGAAGACTTGCCGCTGCCACTCACTCCCGTCACAACGGTGAATGCCTTAAGCGGAAAATTCACATTAATATTCTTGAGGTTGTGCTCCATAGCACCCTCTATATTAATGGAATATACCCATTTGCGTTTGTGCTGGCGGATTGGAATTTGTTTTGCTCCCGACAGGTATTGCAATGTCAGCGAGCGCTCAAACTTCTGCAGAATTGTTGAGGCTGCAGTAGCTCCACCGGAAACAGAACTGCCTGCCACCGGCGGGGGCCCCTGGTACACAACCTCACCCCCATTAACACCCGCAAGCGGCCCAATATCAATCAATTCATCCGCCGCCCTAATAATATCAACATCATGCTCAACAATAACTATTGTATTGCCAAGGTCCCTCAGCTTTTTAATCACACTTATAAGCCTCTGCGTATCACGCGGATGCAAGCCGATGCTTGGTTCATCCAAAATATAAAGAGACCCTACAAGACTGCTCCCCAAAGAGCTCACAAGATTAATTCTCTGACTCTCACCCCCGCTCAAAGTGTTAGAACGTCTGTTCAAAGAGAGATAGCCAAGCCCAACATTAATTATATAATCCAGCCTCTGATTTATCTCCGCAATTGCTCTCTTGCAAATTTTCTCCTCATAAGGCGTGAGCTTTAAATTCTCAAAGAATTTCTTCAGCTCAATAACATTCATATCCAGCAGATCTACAATGGTTTTGCCGCCTATCATCACATATCTGACCTCTTTTTTCAGACGGCTTCCTCCGCACGCACGACAAGTTGTCTTGCCGGAATATCTGGAGAGCATATATCTGAATTGAATTTTATATTTCTTGCTCTCAACCCACTTAAAAAAATCATTGATGCCTTTAAAGTACTCATTACCATTCCACAGCAAATCTTTCTGCTCTTTTGTAAGCTGTGCATAAGGGCGGTGAATAGGAAAATTAAATTTCTCCGCATTCTCCACAAGCTGCTCCAGATAACATCCCATAATTTTTCCTCTCCACGGAGCAACAGCCCCCTCATATACTGATAATGAAGCATTTGGAATAACCAAATGCTCATCAATTCCAACCATATTGCCATAACCGCCGCACACCGGACAAGCGCCAAACGGATTATTAAAACTGAACATCAATTCTGTTGGCTCCTCAAACTTCATCCCATCCGCCTCAAAAATATTTGAGAACTCTCTGTATTTAATATTTTTATTCCCGACAGATTTAACTTTCTTTCCATTTGCATTCTCCTCTTGTTCATGCATTTGTACAGCAATGCCCAAATGCCCCTTCCCCTCCGCAAAGGCTGTCTCAATAGAACTTCTGATTTCAGAAACATCATCCTCTTTTGAGAGATGAATAAAACGTGAGATTAAAATATAAACTGTCGCTGAAGAAAATTTTTCTATATCCTTAATAATTTCATCTATTCTAACTACCTCACCATCAACAAATAATCTTGAATAACCCGCCTGCTTCAAAGAGAGCAGCTTCTCCATTCTCTCCTTCATTACATCCCACTTTAACTGAGTAAGAATATAGACGGCGCTCCCTTCTGCAACTTTAGAGATGTAAGCTGTTACATCCTCAACGCTCTCCCTTTTAACCTCAGCTCCGCTAATTGGAGAAAATGTCTTCCCTATCTTAGCGTATAGTGTTCTCAAATAATCGTAAATCTCTGTGGTTGTGCCAACTGTAGAGCGCGGATTGCGAGTATTTACCCTCTGCTCAATTGCCACCGCAGGAGGAATTCCCTCTATCTTATCCACGTCCGGCTTTGTCATTCTGCCAAGAAACTGGCGGGCAAAAGCGGAAAGACTCTCTGCAAAACGGCGCTGCCCCTCTGCATACAAAGTATCAAAGGCAAGAGAAGATTTGCCGCTTCCGGAAACCCCGGTAATTACCGTAAGCTTTCCGCGCGGAATCTTTAAGGAGATGTTTTTGAGGTTGTTAACCCTTGCTCCCTTAATTGTTATATATTCTTGTGCAGCCGTAAGATTACTCAGCCTCCTTTAAACGCTCCGCGTTCTCGGCAATCTGAAGCTGATCTATAACTTCCTGAATTTCACCATCCATAAAGACCGGCAAATTATGAGTAGACCAGTTTATTCTGTGATCCGTAACACGGCTCTGCGGGTAGTTATAAGTTCTGATTTTTGCACTGCGGTCTCCGGTAGAAACCATAGTCTTTCTCTTGGCAGAAATACCATCCAGATATTTCTGATACTCCATATTGTACAATCTGGTTCTCAATTCATTAAGAGCCTTCTCATAATTCTTCATCTGATTTCTCTCATCCTGGCACTGTACAACAATACCTGTCGGGACATGAGTAAGTCTGATTGCAGAATATGTGGTGTTGACCCCTTGTCCTCCCGGACCTGAAGCGCAGAAAATATCTTTTCTTATATCTTTCTCATTTAGCTCAATATCAAACTCTCCAGCCTCCGGAAGCACTGCAACTGATGAGGCGGAAGTATGCAGACGTCCTTGCGTTTCAGTCTGCGGAACTCTCTGAACTCTGTGCACGCCGCTTTCATATTTAAGCAATCCATAAACTCCGTCACCGCTTACGGTAAAAATAATCTCCTTGTAACCGCCTGACGCTCCGGGACTTGAGCTGGTCACTTCCAATTTCCATCCCTTCTTCTCACTGTATTTTGAATACATGCGGAACAAATCTCCTGCAAAAATTGCAGCCTCGTCTCCGCCCGTACCGCCGCGAATTTCCATGATAGCATTCTTCTCATCCTCTGGATCAGTCGGAACAAGCAGCAATCTAATCTCCTGCTCCATGTTTGGAAGGGCAACATCCAGAGACGCAACCTCTTCCTTTGCCATATCCTTAAGCTCCTCATCTTTCTCTTTTACAATAATATCCTTGGCCGCCGCATAATCTGCAACCATCTTCTTGTACTTTGCTCCCGCCGCAATAATCGGCTGCAGTTCCTTATAATCTTTGTTAAGCTGTACATACTTTTTCATATCCTTCATAACATCAGGATCTGAAAGCTGCTCCTGGATGCTATCCAGCTTACCCTTAAGATCATCAATCTTCTGCACTAATGTGTTCTCTGTGTCAGTCATATATTAATCTCCAATTTTCTTCCTAATTTTTTCTTAATCCCGACAGATTTCCGCCGCATTTTCTAATGCGTATTTCTGTCCCATTCATATAACGCTTTATGACGGCTATTTAATCTCTTTTATCCAGCAACGTCTTCTCATATAAGGCTTATGCTTATAATTCTCCCACACTTTAACCGCAGCGGTATTTGTATCAATCTGCGGATTTGTAACGGCAGCTTTAAGATGTGCGCGCTTGAAAGACTTTGCAAGCTGCGAGTGGAAAATTGCAGACAAACCCTTTGATTTCCAAGCAGGACTTGAGCCCACCATCATTAAATCAATTGTATTGTACTTAATGTACGCCATCAAAATAAAGAACCATCCAAACGGAAAAAGTCTTCCCCTTGCTCTTATGAAAGCTCTTGAAAATGAAGGAGTACAAATACCAAACGCTGCTATTTCATTATGCTCATCCATCACTATGCATGTCAATCTCTTCCTCAGCAAAGTAAAATATAATTCGCCTGTCGTATTCTCCTCTTCAGGAGTAAGAGGAATAAAATTATGTACGCTCTTAAAGCACTCGTTATATATATCAAAAAACTTCCTAATCAAATCTTCCTTAAGTTTTGGACTCCTCCGCACCTTATTGATGTTCAAGACTTTGAGATTATATCTTTTAACCAGTATCTTGGAAAGCCTTTTCAGCTTTGCGGGAGCACCTTGCTGTGCATCAAGCAAATACTGAACCCAATCACACTCCTTCTCAAATCCCAGTTTAACCATGTAATCCAGATAATAAGGGAAATTATAAAGACAATTAACCGGAGGAATATTTTCAAATCCCTCTACCAGCATCCCCTGTCTTCCCAACGTATTATAAGCAAGAGGCCCGTGCATCTCTCTCATTCCCTGCGTCTTGCCCCACTTTTCTACCGCATCCAGCAAAGCTCTTGCAATTTCCATATCATGTTCAAAATCAAACCACCCAAACCTCACTCTCCTCAAAGAATAAAAATCATTATAGCGTGGATTGATAATTCCCTGAATTCTCCCCACAACTTTTCCCTCATCAGAATAAGCAAGCCAAAGCTTTCTGATACAATACATTAAAGCCGGATCATGCAACAGAGCATTCTCTTGGTCTTTATCCAATGTAGGAACGTAAACCTTACATTTTCTATAAAGCTTATTCTGGAATTGATAAAAGATTTTTAACTCTTCCGGACTCTCAACCTCTTTGACTGTTACGTGCATCGCTAATAATAAAAAGCGGGCAAATTTAATAATTAAACGCCAACGCTCAAAATATGTTCAACTGCCGCTTGCGCGCACACACATCCAAACACAGCCGGCATATAAGAAATTGTGCCTGTTCTGCTCTTTTTATTTCTTCCCTCACACGGGACAATTGCCTCTTTAACAGGAATTTCTTCAGAAAAAACAACCTTGAAGCCCTTGCGAATGCCAACTTTATGCAATCTTTTGCGGAGCATATAAGCCAGCGGACAATTAAAAGACTTATCAATCTCAGCAATCCGCACCTTTGTAGCGTCATACTTAGCCCCTGCCCCCATAGAAGAAACCATCGGGATTTTATTCTGCAAACAATATTGGATCAGAGCAATCTTGGGAGAAAGCGTATCAATTGCATCTATCACAAAATCAACCTTTTCACACAATTTTAATTTATCGGCAATATTATCCTGTTCAAGATATGCAGGGATAATTTCAACCCGAACATTCTTATTGATATCCCTCATCCGCTCCGCAATAACCTCAGTCTTAAGCCTTCCAATTGTACTGTCAAGCGCCGGCAGCTGCCTGTTCTTGTTAGTCACATCAATAACATCAGAATCTGCAAGAATAAAAGAACCCACACCTGCCCGGCACAACATCTCCGCCGCAAAAGCACCGACACCGCCTAATCCGATAACTGCAACACACGCATTATCAAGCTTTTGCACTCCCTCATGGCCGATCTGCAACTCAGTCCTTTCTCTCCAGTCTTCCATATAAATTATTTCTTTTCCAATGACTTTGCCTCATCCCAATACTTGTCCATCTCCTCCAACGTCATATCTTTCAGACTCTTACCCTGCCTAATAGTATGCTCCTCCAAATATCCAAACCTGCTGCGAAACTTCTTGCAAGTCTTCTCCAAAGCACTGTCGGGATTCAAATCATACAACCTTGCCGCATTAATAACAGAGAACAGCACATCACCTAACTCATTCTCCGCCTGAATCTTAGAGAGGCTATTTGCTTGCTGCTCATTTGCGTTACTCTTTGCCTGCTCATTTACATACTCACTTAGCGCATCTTTGAGCTCACACATCTCCTCTGCAACCTTATCCCACACATCCTCTTTCTTCTTCCAGTCAAACCCAACCGCACGCGCCTTATCCTGCATTCTGTACGCCTTAATCATACTTGGAAGTCCCTCCGGCACACCACTTAACACAGTTTTATTACCATCCTTTTCCTTGGTCTTAAGCTGCTCCCAATTCTGAACAACCTCACCCGCATTCTTTACCTTGGTAGAAGAATACACGTGTGGATGCCTATATATCAATTTGTTGCAAAGTTGATTAATCACATCTGAAATATCAAAAGCTCCCTTCTCCTTTCCAATCTTTGCATAAAAAACAATATGCAACAGCAAATCTCCCAGCTCCTTAGACATATCATGCAAATCCCCCTTAAGAATTGAATCACTCAATTCATATGTTTCCTCAATAGTCTGTGGCCTCAGAGACTCAATGGTTTGCACCTTATCCCAGGGACACTTGACACGCAACGTATCCATTATTTCCAAAAGATGATCAAAGGCTGCATTCTCCTTTGTTCTGTCTGATTTTTCCATGCTAAAAACTTTTATCGTTCAATTTTAATCGCGCAAAGGTACTAATAAAAAAATGTAGGCGGCAGAATTGCATGCGCCGAAATTGCATGCTCGCTTCGCGCGCATACAGAGCAATGCGCTACAAAGCAGCGCATTGCTCTGTGATCCACACAGCTACCGCAGCAGAAAGAAACGTTTCTCTCTACAACTCACTAGGCCCCCCATTAAAGAAATAGGAGGAATAGCAAACTAGCAAACGGATACTGTTTACCGTTTTTTCAAGAAAAATGGAACCTGATACGTTTTGCCTTTGGCGGCAGTTGAACGTTTAGCGCTGAGCGCTGAACTCTTAGAAGAAACGCCGGATGCAGAAGAAGATGAAGAAGTGCTTTTTGCAACAGTCGGAGGATAAGTATCATCATCGGCATCAGCCATCCATATATCAAATCTCAACATTGAATACTCTGGAACGCCCTTGCCGCTGCTCATGCTGCTTGTAGAGCCGTAACCATAAGAAGATGAGAAAAATGTAGTGGCATGATCCAGAATTGTCATTGATTTAAGCGCTCTTGCAAATCCGGTTACAACAGAACCGTCGCTGCTAGAGGATGATGTAGATGTTGACATATCCTTATATTTTGCCTGAATCTCCACATTTAAAGCTGTGTATGTATCATCTGCGCTGTATATTCCATACTTTTTGGCTGTATCCTCTATGTTTGTGTCAAAAACATATCCGTCCAGCAATCTACCTATATACCAAACGTCTACATTTGTACTGGCTGCTATTGTATCTGCATCTGCCAAACCATTTGGATGTGTGTAGTTCTTAAAATAGTAACCGTACGCAGTGGAGTCTAACCCTCCAAAATATTTATTCGAATATGATTCAAGTGAATCTTTTTGAAATTTTTCCAAATCAGAAATAACATCCCCCATCGTGACCTCATAAATTACATTTACAGAATTCTCCTGAGTAGAAGAGGTGCTTCCGGAATATGAAGTGCTATAGGATGTTAGCCAAGGCGGAACAATTGCCTTTATATAGCCGCCTTTCTTTATTCTCTTAAACATTTCCTCCAAACCTTTGGCAGTCTGGCCGGTACCTATAATGAAAAACGTCGGTCCGTAATAAACGCTGGCATCATACGTTCCAAGATGTCTTGCAAGGGCGGAATCAGTCGTGCTTTGGCATGTTCCCTCCAAGGAATATGTGTTATAATGAACATAACAAACCATATCATCTTTGAGAGCTGTTGTACCAGAACCCTCCTTCTCCTCCAAGATTGTCAATCCCGACGGAAGCTTTGTGGAATTTGGATAATTGACCTTGATGTAGGAATTCAGAATTCTCTCCTGAATTGAGCGGCTGCTCTCGTCCTCGTCTTTTGCGCATGAACAAAAAGCAAGCAGGCCCATCGCAAACATTAAAACCGTTTTGAATCTATTTATCATTAGTGCAAAGTTATTCTTTTTTTAATTTTTCACTATTTTATCTACCGTAATATCAAAAAGCAGCGGCGACAATCTGGACAAATTGAACATCACACTATTTCCGTATCCGTACTTGCCGGAAAAAATAATGTAGCAATTCTCCCCCGTTCTAACTCCATTAAGTCCATTGTGCAAACCGCTTATAAACCCGTCATTTCCAAGCACAACCTTCTGGGCCGCTCCGTCCGTCACAAAATTATTTGCCTTGGCAACCGTTGTATCATTGGTGGCAAACAAACTGCCTTTCCCGCTAGAAAAGACATAACCTGAGTAGTGAAAATAAAGGGAATCGCCCACCTCCAGGGAATCCGCTGAAGTCCCGGATGAAATAACAACTCTATTAGAACCGTTGAGTCTCATCACTTTATAATTATAAGTGCTCACAAGTTTGGTTATATATGTATCAATGCTTTGCTCCTGAGAAACATACGTATTCTCATTATCCTGCTTTTCACAGGATACCATCAAAATAGCTACAGCCAGAATCGTAAAGATTATTTTTTTCATCTGTCGGGAGTAAACTATATCAAAAGGTGTGCCGCAAGGAATCTAAAAAGTATTTTTCTAAGCTCCCGACAGGTATGTAAAGCCTGCCTCCGGCCGCCCTTTCATGTCCGCCGCCGTTATAATATTTTCTGCCGAGCATATTAACTGAGAAATCTCCTTTTGATCTGAGAGAAACTCTAATAAAGCGCTCGGATTCAGTGAACAAAGCAGATATTTCTACACCGGCAATGTTCAAAGGAAGATTCACAAATCCCTCCGCATCTCCATCTTTAAAGTTAAATTTATCCTTTGTCTCCTTATCCAATATCATGCATGCAGCCTTATACTCCGGAAAAATCTTCATCTTATTAAGGAGCATGAAACCCATTAGCCGCATTCTGTCCTCAGAGAAACAACTAAGAACCTTATACTGAATGCCCTCCTTGTCAACACCGGCATCCATAAGTTCTGCCGCCATCTTAAAAGTTGAGGGGAAAACAGAATTTGAATAATTGTTTGTATCTGTCATTAGTCCCACATAGAATGAGTTGCAACACTCCTCATTCATCTTCTTTCCCATTTTTGCTCCTACTTTTTTAAGAAGCCAATATGTAAGTTCACACGTAGAAGACACCTCAGCTGTGGATATAGTAAGATCAAAACGTGCGTCAGGCTGCGGGTGATGGTCTATCACTATTTTCCTGGCCTTAGATTTTTCTATAAGCTCCCCCAACGAGTCAATCCTGCTCAACGCATTGAAATCCAGGCAAACAATAACATCTGCCTTATTAACTTCCGCCTTAACCTTGGAGGGCGCAGAAAGGAAATTTAGAATTTCTCCTTTTGCATCCACAAATTTCAGAAAATCAGGATAATCAGTTGGTACAACAGCCGTGGTTACAACTTTTGGAAAAGCGCTCCTTAAAAACGCTTTAGTACCTATTAGCGAGCCTATTGAATCTCCGTCCGGATTAGTATGTCCTACAAGCAAAACACGCCCCGCACCGGAAACGAGATGCATGAATTTTTCAACTTTTGCAGTGGTTATTGTCATTTTGAAATATTGTTGCCGCAAAATTAAAAATATATTGCGAGAGAAGAAGAATTTTCTTAAATTTGTCCCCCGAATTTGATTCCCTAAAGGGATAATTTGATTCTTTATAACGAATATATATATTTGAAATATGAAAAAAGTTTTAGCATGGGTTGTATTCCCAATCGTAATCATCGTTCTGACGATTTTAATCGTTAGAAGTATTCAAGGCCCTATCAACTTTAAGAAAGAAAGAGCCCACAGAGAAGCTGTTGCTGCACAAAGACTTAAGGACATTCGTACGCTGCAAGTTGCCTACAAATCCAAGCATGGAAAATTCACTGCCAGCATAGATACCCTTATTGATTTTTACAATAACGGACAAATCACTATCGTTAAGCAGATTGGTTCTATGGATGACTCTCTTGCAGTTGCTCGTCACCTTGTAAAAAGAGAGAACGTTGTTATGGCTGTAAAAGACACCCTTCTTAAAGATCACCATTTTGTTGCTGATTCTTTGAGATATATACCATTCTCAAACGGAGATAAAATTGGGATGAAGGCGATTATAAAGAAAGTTTCAGGTGTTGATGTTCCATTGTTTGAAGCAACAGCTCCATTTAACTCTTTGCTTAAAGGCATGAACCATCAGTTGATTGTAAACTTGAATGCAGAGAGAGAGCAAACAGACAGATATCCGGGACTTCAGGTTGGCAGCGTTGACGCTCCAAACAATAATGCCGGCAACTGGGAATAATTGTTAAAACACTCTATAACAAAGGCGTCCGGATTTTTCCGGATGCCTTTTTTTGAATTTGCCATGGTTAATTACTATTTCCGTTCTACAAAATTCACAATTGTCCCGGAAGAAATTAATTCACCGGAACAGCAGAAAAAAATAATGCAAGAGCAATTTGCAATGGCACCGGATGAAATTATCCGCTGCGCAGAATTGCCTGAGCATCACGCATTGCTTTTGTTTTCCTTAAATTACACAGACGAAACCGGCAAGACTGCCATTGCCGGGGAAGATACCCGCCCAATTATTTACAAGCATATAAAAGAGCTGGAAGGAAGATCAGAATACAATAAAGCAATACTGGATTTTGACAGAACAAATAAGACATCATATATAGTTATCAATCAAGGAGATATGTTAATGATGGCAAACTCTTTTCACACATCTGATTCTGCATCTGCGCTCTATTTTCTACTAGAAGCCTTGCGTCAAAAACAAATCAATCCTAGACAAACAGCGTTGGAAATTTATGGTATTCTATCCGAATCTGAACTTGCTCTTTTTAAATCTTATCTAAAAAAGGCTGACGCCGGATTGCAGCTATGCGTATAATTGGCGGCACTCTAAGAGGCAGAGCAATAATGCCTCCGGCAAATTTTGAAGCGCGTCCAACCACGGATTTTGCCAAGGAAGGTCTGTTCAATATTTTAAGCAATGAATATGATTTAAGTTCATTATCCTTGCTGGATTTATTTTCAGGAACGGGAAGTATAAGCGCAGAATTTATTTCACGCGGAGGAGTTGAAAGCGTATGTGTTGAGATGAACCGCGCAAATGCTCTGTTTATAAAAAAATCAATGTCATCATTAGGCATAAAGAGCGTCAAAACTGTACATTGCAACGTTTTTGATTTTCTGGAAATATGCAGCAGAGGTTTTGATTTAATCTTTGCAGACCCGCCGTATAAACTGCTGGGCTTTGACACAATTCCCGACAGAGTTCTATCTGCAACATATAATAACAACGGCACAGCTTCCCCTATTTTAAATAAAGGAGGATATTTGGTGCTTGAACACCCGGATACATATGATTTTTCCGGTCATAAAAACTTTGTAAAAGAAAAAAAATACGGAAACGTGCATTTCTCTTTCTTTACAATTTTGTAAAAGAAAAAAAATGCCTATATTTGCAACCCCAAACAGAGGTGCGGTAGTTCAGTTTGGTTAGAATACATGCCTGTCACGCATGGGGTCACGGGT
>DAONEN010000037.1:0-16007 GCA_035403105.1 Candidatus Egerieousia sp.
CATTCAATTAAAGGCTTAACGTGTCTGGTTATTTTTTCCGGGTAAATATCTTGTAGGTTTATTAAGATCCCGGTCTCTTCAACGTCTCCAAAACCGCGATTTATAGCACTTCCAAAGACTTTCATGGAGGGGGAGAGATTCATGTAGGAATTAATTAGCGGAGGTATATGCTCACCGTTGTTTTTGATCTCTTTCACTAAAACTCTATACCCTTCTTTGTACGGAAGACCCTCAAACAGTGAGTTAATATATGGGTCATGTGTATTGCAATCAAGAGGTTCTTTGGAAGTTACCATGCCGTCGGGATCCGGAAAATATTTGTTCAGAAAATTCAGCAGAATGTTTCTTGCTCGTTGGTTATAGGAGGTATACATTGTTACCTTTCCAAACATAAACTTTATGTTACTGTATTTTAATACAAGTGCGCCAAGGCCGTCCCATAAGTTGTCAAGAGCAAAGACACTCTTGCGTTTTAAATTGGTGCTCTGATAATTAGGCTGTATAAAAGAACGTCCCAATTCAATAGTCCAAGGCATATATTCCTCCTTAAATTTATCCGAAAAATTATATAGCTCTGCCGTTGCAAGCTTCTCCAAAGGTAGTCCGCCACAGTTAATATATCTATAACCGCCAAGGATTTCTTTGTCTTCAGGGTCCCATACAATAAGCTGTTTATAAGCATTATATGGGTCAGTGTCAAATTGGTCTATATCTATGGGCTTGCCTGTTCCTCCTCCGCCCAAGCGGAAGGAAATTTCACGCAGGCGGCCAATCTCCCTCATGACATTAGGAGAATTTTTATACGTGATTTCAAACAGAAGATTACCTCCGGTGCGTGTCTTGCCGATGAAATTATCTTCAGTTAATTCATTATTTATCAGCTCTCTATTTACTGGCTGAATAACAGCTTCCATATTCATAAACTTTCCCCCTTATTATATTGCACCATTGCTGAGCATTTACTCCGGAATCCTTAATCTCTTTATGAGAGATAGGTTTGCCAATTATCATATCAAACTCCGCACCAGTCTGCTTAAACAACTCATGGGGCAAAAATAACATTTCTATATTAAATTTTATCCCAAGGAATTTGCGAATTTTTGCAAGCCTGTAAAATGCCATTGAATTTTTTCCGCTAAAGAAAACTGGTACAATATCTCTGCCGCTTTCTACAGCCTCTCCTACAAAATTTTTGTGCCACTCCATGTCCATGAGTTTCCCGTGTATTAGTCTGGAACACAGTCCTGCGGGAAAGTTACAAAGATTATATTCAGAGGCATAGGCCGCCTTTATATTTTCTAAATTTACGCGGGAGGTTTTGCCCGTTTTATTCACCGGAATAAAGATGTCTTGCAAAGGCTTAATGTTGAATAAGAAATCGTTCACAATAAATTTTGACGGCCCAAATCTGTGTGTGATTTCATTTATTAAAATTAATCCGTCAAGTCCGCCAAGCGGGTGATTAGATACAAAAAGATATCTGCAGTTTTTCCCCTTTTCATATTTTACATCACGATGGTTTAGAACTTCTTCCGCCCCTTTTGCGTACTTGATGTGACCTTTGACTTTTAGATAATTAAGAGCTCCCGCGGCAAATTCAGCACCTTGCATTCCGTTGCATTCTCTTAAAATTTCATTGATTTGTTTTAAGTGAACCAGGTTTTTTATTAGCGAATAGATAAAAGACGGCAGTCTTTTTGCAAGTTTTTTATTCTTGTTTTCTACAACCTGTCTGATGTCTATTTGAATTGCTTCCATGCTATTGTTGAGATTGAGGAGCAGCCCCCATCGGGAGGCAAAATTAAAACAAAAATAGTATCTTTGTCCTATGCTAAAACAGGGTTTACAGCAGAAAATGCAGCAGCGGCTCTCTCCGCTTCAAATTCAAACTATTAAGTTATTGGAACTTCCTTCTCTTGAACTTGAGCAGAGGATTAAGAAGGAGATTGAGGAGAACCCCGTTTTGGATGATGGTCCTGCAGAGAGCGATAATGATGATGATTCACAGGGTGATGCATCGGAAGAGGAAAAACCCAAGCAAGTTTCCCTTTCTGATTACGGCGGTGATGAAATTCCTTCTTACAAACTTTATGTGAACAACCGCGGAAAAGACGAGAAGCCGCAATACAATACTTTTTCTGTTAAGGAGAGCTTCCAACAGTCTTTAGTTCAGCAACTTGGATATCTTTACATGGGAGAGAGAGAGAGGCAGATAGCTGTGTTTATAATTGGTAGCTTGGACGGAGACGGTTATTTGCGCAGAAATTTGGATGCGCTTGCAGATGACATTTCTTTTAGATTAAACATAGAGACTACTCCTGCAGAAATTGAAAAAATTCTTGTTGACACAATACAACAATTTGATCCTGTGGGTATTGGGGCAAGAAGTTTGCAGGAATGCCTGTTGCTTCAGATGAAAGCAAGAGAGGATAGGACGCCGGAAGTTGAGCATGCTCAAACTATTCTGCAATATTTTTTTGAAGAGTTTACCAAGAAGCATTATCCTAAGATTATTTCCAAGATGGGAATTACTCAGGATGACTTAAAAGATGCTATAGGTGAGATAGTTAAGTTGAATCCGCGTCCGGGAGGTCAAATAGATGATTCTTATGTGGAGCAGGCGCAGCAAGTTGTTCCGGATTTTATTTTGGAGAATAATGAAGGAGAACTTACCGTTACTTTGCCAAAATTCAATGTGCCGGAACTACGTGTAAATAAGCGTTATGCGGACTTGCTTTCTAAGTCTGCGGATAGAAGCAACAGAGACGGAAAAGAGGCGGCCAGTTTTGTAAAGCAAAAACTGGACAGTGCAAAGTGGTTTATTGAGGCAATAAAACAGAGGCAAAATACATTGCAAAATACAATGAATGCCATTGTTGAGTTTCAAAAAGATTACTTTCAGGATGGAGATGAAACAAAGCTTAAACCAATGGTGCTTAAGAATATAGCAGAAATAACGGGCTTGGATATTTCTACGATTTCCAGAGTTGTCAACTGCAAATATATTCAGACGCCGTTTGGAATAATACCTTTAAAATATTTCTTCTCAGAAGGGTTGATGACAGAGAGCGGAGAAGAAGTTTCTACTAGAGAAATAAAGAAGATACTTCAACAAAGCGTTGAATCTGAAAATAAAACTAAACCTCTTACAGATGAAGAGCTTGTAGAAGTTCTTAAGTCTAAAGGATATCTTGTTGCCAGAAGAACAGTTGCAAAATACCGTGAGCAGCTGGATATCCCGATTGCACGTCTGCGCAAGGAGTTATAAGAGACAACTTAAAATGAAAAATCACTTCACTTTAAAAAGCGCCGTATATATTATTGCGGCCGCGATTTTTTCTTTATTAATACATTCTTGCAGTATGAAACAATCAGTTGATTTAATTGGCTATAATGGAACTGTTTACACAGTTGATTCCACCTTTTCACAGGCTGAGGCATTTGCCGTTGATGACGGAAAGTTCTTGGCTGTAGGGGGCAACAAATCAATTCTTGCTGCTTATAAATCCAGGCATATGATTGATTTTAAGGGTGGGGCGGTATATCCTGGATTTAATGATGCGCACTGTCATTTATTTGAGATGGGTAAAGATTTTTGGTATTGCGACTTGCGCGGTTCCAAATCTTTTGACGAGGTTGTTGAGAGACTTCAAAAATTTTATAAGCTGCATCCGGATAGAAAATTTATCATTGGCAGCGGATGGGACCAGGGGCTATGGCCGGGCAAAAAGTTTCCCACTAATGAAAAGCTGAATGCGGCTTTTCCTAATATTCCGGTTGTGATATCACGTATTGATTTTCACGCTGTTGTAGCAAATCAGGCGGCAATTGATGAAGTTGGGATAAAGCCCAATGACGTTAATCTGAATCTTAATGAGGCGCAAATTGTAAACGGAAAATTCACCGGAATTTTTATGGAGAATTTGTGCGTTGAATTCAAAGATAAGGTTGCAAAATATTCCCGCAAAGATTTAGAGGAGATTATGCTAAACGCTCAGGCAGAATGCTTTAAAAATGGTCTTACATCTGTTTGCGATGCAGAGGATGAATATCCTACGATAATGCTGATGGACTCATTGGTTAAGAAAGAACAGCTTACTTTAAAGATTGATGCGTGGCCTCTTCCAACTGACGAGAATTTTAAAAACATTACCAAACCGTTTAAACACAATAATTTAACAGTTGGAACTTTTAAACTTTACAGGGATGGCGCTCTTGGTTCCAGAGGAGCCTTGCTGCTTGCGCCTTATTCTGATGATCCCGGCAATTCGGGAATGGAGTATTACTCGCTTGCAGATTACATTAAATATTGTAAATGGTGTTATGAACACGGTTTCCGCGTTGCTACACATTGCATTGGAGATAAGGCTAACAGGCAGGCACTGGATGTTTATGCAAGTATATTGAAGGGGAAAAATAATTTGGGATGGAGGATAGAGCATGCGCAAATTATTGATGATGCCGATATTAACAAATTTAAGGAGTACTCAATTATTCCATCCGTACAGCCAACTCATTGTACTTCCGATATGATGTGGGCAAAGGAGAGATTGGGCAATAGAATTAAGGAAGGTTATAGATATCAGGATTTATTAAACCAGCTTGGATGGCTTCCTGCCGGTACGGATTTCCCTATAGAAAGTGTTAATCCAATATACACTTTTTTTGCGGCGGTTTACAGAAGGAATCTGGATTTCAAGCCGGAAGAGGGTTTTCAAATGGAAAATTCTCTGACAAGGGAGGAGGCATTAAGTTCCATGACAATCTGGGGGGCAAAGTCAACTTTTGAAGATAAAGTCAAAGGGAGCATTGAGCCGGGAAAGGAGGCGGACTTTGTCACAACAGATAGAGATTTTATGAAAGTCCCTGAAAAACAAGTGCCTGCAACAAAAGTCACAGGCACATGGTTAAACGGGAAAAAAGTATTTTAAAAGAGTACTTACCTTAAATAATCTCTTTCTTTTCTCCGTAGGCTAAATCCCCCGCATCTCCAAGCCCGGGAATTATGTAGGCTTTGTTTGTAAGTTCCTCATCTACAGCCCCTACCCAAAGGGTGACTTTTTTATGAGGCAGTTGTTTGGATAAGTTTGATAATGCCGCTTTGCTTGCAACTACAGTTACAATGTGTGTGTGTTCCGGTTCTCCGTTCTCACATAACTGATTATATGCAAGCATTATAGAAGAACCTGTCGCGAGCATGCAATCGGCAAGAATCAAGGTCTTTCCTTCCATCGGAGGACAACTTGTGTAATCTGCGTGGATTGAGAATTTATTGTCTTTTCCGTATTTGCGAAATGCAGCAATAAATGCATTGTCCGCTTTGTCAAAAATTTTTAAAATTCCATTGTGCAACGGCAGTCCGGCTCTCATGATGGATGCTACTACCAGTTGGGAATCAAGCGTCTTGCATGGAGCAATTCCAAGCGGAGTTGTCACATCCTGCATTTTATATTGCAGTGTTTTGCCAATTTCATAAGCCATGCACTCGCCAATTCTTTCCAGATTTGCGCGGAATTTCATTCTGTCTTTTTGGATAACTTTATCTCTTATCTCTGCAAGATATTGATTAACAATGGAGTTTTCCTCTCCCATATATACAATTTTCATAGCTTATAGATTTAGCGGTTGTTGTTGCTTGAACTCGGCAAAGTTACTACTTTTAAAGCAATTATTATAGGCAGCCGTCATCTGCAAAGGAGTAATATTGCTCTCCTGCTATAATTATGTGGTCTAAAAGTGATATGTCACACATTTCCGCAGCAGTTTTGAGTCTTCTGGTTTGAAGTTTATCTTGATCCCCAGGCATTTTGCTTCCGCTTGGATGGTTGTGTACTAAAATAATTGAATTTGAGAGGTTTGCCATAGCTTTCTTAATAATCATTTTAACATCCAAAACGGTAGAACTTGTTCCGCCGCTTGTGAGTTTTTCCTTGGCAATCATCCTGTTGCCACGATTTAAGTATAAAATCCAGCACTCCTCATGAATTAAATCTTTTAGCAGCGGACTCATTAATTTTGCCGCGCTATCAGAAGAATAGATTTGTGTAATAGGAGGGGCCTGCTCAACTGCCATGCGCTTTGAGATTTCAAATAAGGCCATCATTGCCAGTGCTTTGCTTTTACCCATGCCGCCGAATTTTCTATAATTTTCAAAAGTAAATTTGCGCAGCACATTAAGATTATTATCTGCAGCGTTTAAAATTTTTCTGGCCAGGTCTACTGCATTTTCCCCTTTGCTGCCGGACCTTATAACTATCGCGATTAATTCTGCAATACTTAGATTCTCGGCACCTTTAGCAAGAAATTTTTCTCTGGGTCTTTCACTCTCTTCCCAGTTTGAGATTGTTAAATTTTCTGTCATAATCCTGATTTTAAAGTTGGCCCGGAAGGGCAAAAAAAAACTTCCCAAATATTGAGAAGTTTCTATAAATCAGGAGACAAAAGAATCAACTTACTCTCCGCAAAAGTGCGGATTTGTAAATATTATCACGGTCACCCGCAAATTTATCTTTTTACTTTTCTTTAGCCTTCTAGTTTTCTGTCTTATCAGCAGGAGCTTTCTTAGCCTCAACCTTCTTAGGTTCAGCCTTTTTTGCAGAAGCCTTCTTTACAGGTGCCTCTTTTGGAGCCTCTTTGCCCAAACCGTTGACGTGCTTTGCAAGTCCGCTCTTAAGGTTAGAAGCCTTGTTATTGTGTATAACGTTGCTCTTTGCAAGTTTGTCCAACATAGCATTTACTTTAGGAAGCTGCTCCTCAGCGGCTTTCTTATCAGTTGTATCCCTTAAAGCCTTGATGGCATTGCGGGTAGTTTTTGCATAATAATGATTATGCTCATTGCGCTTAACGTCTTGTCTTGTGCGCTTTTCTGCAGATGCATGATTTGCCATAATATCGTTTTTTTTAATATAATTCCGTAGTCAGTACGAGAATCGAACTCGTATTGCAAGAATGAAAATCTTGTGTCCTAACCATTAGACGAACTGACCGTAAGGGCGGCAAAGGTATAAAGAATTTATTTATTCTGGAAATTTTCCTGCCAGTCAAAGGAGTAAATAATAGCCTCTACCTGACGCAGGTAATTTCTTTTGTTGTAGCGCGGTGCATAAACAAAGCCCATTACTACAAGTAAACTCTTGCCATCCTTTGCGTAAAAAAAATGCTCAACAAATGGACCTCCCATGAAGTCATTTTGAACTTCCCACAAGCCTCTCATCTCTGCAAAGCTCTCATTCTTGTATTTATACCAATTTAGCGTTGGCAATTTTTCAGATGCAATAATCATATAACTGTTATCCTGCGGTCCGGGCACATTTTTCTTAAGTACCTCATTTTCTTTGCTTATAAGGGTGTCAAGACTAGGGCATGACTTTCCGTTAAATGGCAAAGAATAAATTAAGAAATCCTGATTAATGTATGTGGTTTCATAGGAAATCCACATAAAATTCTCAGTTGCTTTCTTTATAGAGTAGCCGTTGGGAAAATACGGAGAACCGCCAAATTTCTCAGCCACAGCTTTTCTTATACTTGCCTCCTCATATTTTTTTGAATTCCTGATAATTCTATCTCTTTCCGCCTGTTCAAGTGCATTATAAATTACCTCTGCATTTTTGTTAATTAATTCCGCGCATCCGGCGCTTGAGCGTGCGTGCAGATAAATTACTATTTGAGGAGTTGCCCAAACATCACTTTTCATCTCCATATTATCTTCTTTAAGACCGGAGTTGATATCCATAATTATGATATTTCTGAGACTTTGGAAAATGTCACTAAATGAGGCCTTTGGAATGTTGACCAGATTAAATGCGGGCTCTTTTTGCGGCAGCATCGGATAATCTGCTGCCAATAGATTTCTTAAAGCAGTTCCGGGCTCGGCTTCCCAGTTTGTCTTATCTACAACAATTACTACTTCTCCAGCCTTTCCGGTTATAGTTTTTTTAAGATGCATGCCATTTTCTCCACAACTGCATATTATCACAGCTGCAAGAGCCATTATCGAAAATTTAATCTTGTTCATAACAGAGATTATTAATATTATTTTTCCAAATATAAACATTATCTGCGGGTGACAATGTCATCAAATTGTCATTTTTTCAGCGCCTTTTTGCGGCGCCCCCCAACGACTAGCCTCATTAACAGGGTTGTTACTTTAACAGCCTTGTAATGTCGTTGCCAAAGGCCAAAACCATTAACGCAATAAGCAGCACCATTCCCACAACTTGTGCCGCCATTAAAAATTTATCGCTTGGCTTGCGTCCTGTAACTATCTCATAGAAGGTGAATAATATGTGGCCTCCGTCTAGCGCAGGAATGGGCAGAATGTTAAGCACTGCCAGCATAATGGATAAAAATGCCGTAATGCTCCAGAAGGCATGCCAGTCCCAATACCCCGGAAATATCTGACCTATAGCTATAAAACTCCCGACAGACTTATACGCTTTTGTTCTTGGAGTAAAGATGAGCTTAAGTTCTTTCCAGTAATTGCTTATTCCGGTACTTGCCTTGCCAAAAGCGGCAGGGACTGAACCTGCAAGTGAATAAGTCTTTTTTGTCACCTTATAATATTTGGTAACATCTCCGCCTATGTTTATGTTAAGCAGACCCTTATTATTCACTGTCAGAGGAATTTGCAGGGTCTCCGCAGGTGCGGTCATATCCTTTTTTGCTACAGGGCTTCTTACAATTGTAGCGCTTATTGTGTCCCCCTTATGTTTTTCCAGATATTCTTTTACATCTGTAAACATCTGAGTCCTAACGCTGTCTATGGCTATGACCACATCTCCCTCTTTAAGTCCGCTGTGCACGTTTTGGGAGCTGTCCGGAATATTTCCAACTGTGAAAGGGATACCGTACTCAAATAAATCCGGTGAGTTAAGAATGGCAGGAATGTAAGTCGGGTCAATCTTGATTGTAATTTGTTTTCCATCTCTTATAACGGTAGCCTCAGTTGCTTGACTGTGAATAAGATCTGCGCGCAGATTTGCAAAATTATCTGTCGCGACTCCGTCAAAAGCTACAATCTTATCTCCGTTGCGGAATCCCATTTCCCGCCCCAGGTCATTAACTGCTATGCCGGTTGTAACATCCTTTGTCTTAATGTATTCCTCCCCCCAAGTAAAAAGTATTCCGGCGTAAATTAAAATAGCCAGGAGAAAATTAAAGAAGACGCCGCCAAATAAAACCCAGAACCTTTGCCATGCCGGATGTGCGCGAAACTCCCATGGTTTAGGATCGCTTTTCAACTGATCTTTGTCCATGGATTCATCAATCATGCCTGCAATTTTGCAATAACCTCCAAGCGGCAACCATCCTATACCATATTCAGTATCAGAGTTTTTTGGCTTCCATCTAAACAGAGCAAAGCTGGCGTCAAAAAAGAGATAAAACTTATCTACTCTTATCTTAAATAATCTTGCAAAAGCAAAATGCCCAAGTTCATGAATCAAGATCAACAGACTCAGTGCAAAAATTACTTGAATAACCTTTAAAAAAATTACCATACAATCTCTCTCTTTTAATTATGCCTTAAGCATTCTTAATTATGCTTTTAGCTTTTCTCCGCACAGCTCTCCGGCAATTTTTTTTGCCTCAGTGTCCGTTGCGTAAATATCTTCTATTTGAGGAACGGGGACAAATGTACACTTTTCCATTGTTCTCTCTATGATTTTTGGAATATCTGTAAATTTAATTTTATCATTTATGAATGCGGCAACTGCAATTTCATTTGCGCCGTTCATTGCGCACGGCATGTTGCCTCCCTTTTTGTAGGCCGTGTAAGCTAGCGCAATACAGTGAAATTTGTCAGTATCCGGTGCCTCAAAAGTGAGTTGCTTTAAATTTGCAAAATTAATTCTTCTTGTATTAAGAGAAATCCTCTCAGGGTAGGATAGTGCATATTGAATAGGCACCCTCATATCCGGAGCACCAATCTGCGCCTTTATGCTGCCGTCGCAAAACTGAACCATTGAGTGTATTATGGACTGAGGATGAATTACAATTTCAATTTTTTCCGCGGGCATATTAAAAAGCCAGGATGCCTCAATCATCTCCAGGCCCTTGTTCATCATTGTTGCTGAGTCAATTGTGACTTTGGCTCCCATGTGCCAGTTTGGATGGTTAAGTGCCTGTTCTTTTGTAATATGCTCAAAATCTGCTGTTTTAAGTTCTCTAAAAGGTCCTCCGCTGGCAGTAAGCAATAATTTTTCTACTTGTGTTTTCTCTCCCTGAAGGCATTGAAAAATTGCGGAATGCTCTGAGTCAACGGGTATTATGGGACTATTGCATTCTCCGGACAGCTTGCTTATGATAGAACCGGCCGCAACCAACGTCTCTTTATTTGCAAGTGCAATTACCTTTCCTTTCCTCATGGCTGCCATAGTTGGCGCTAGTCCGCTGAAGCCAACCATTGCAGCCAGAACAATGTCTACGTTGCTCCCGCCTGCAAGCTCCCCCGCAGATTCAATGCCGGCAAATACTTTTATATCAAGAGGATCTAGCTCTTTGTTTACTTCTTCGTATAAATCTTTATTACAGATGACAACAGAATTTGGTCTGAATTTTTTAGCTTGTTTAATTAACAATTTGCTGTTATTGTTTGCAGTCAGAAGCTCTGTTTCAAATCTGTCGGGATGCTGAGCAATAACATCAAGTGCTTGAGTGCCAATGGAACCGGTTGAACCGAGAATTGCTATATGTCTTTTTAAAACCATTATATTCTACTTGAAATTACTTTTTGGGTTCCTCTAATATTCTTTGCCGGCTGTTCATTTTGAGGCTTTTTTAAGAGATTTTGCCTGTGTGGCGGCAGCTTTTTTTCTGTTTGCAGTCTGTTTCTCAACCTCTTGTTTCAGACGTTCTTCATCCTTCTGATAAACACTCCTTAATGCGGAGTTTGCTGAGTCATCAGCCGCCTGCTTTTCCTTTGTTCCCTCCACAGGTCCCGGCTCCTGTCCTGTTGCAATTCTCTGAATATTGGTAAGCTCATCTTTCCACATATTTACCTCATTTTGCAGCGAATCCAATTTAATGGCGTTGTGCACCAGCTCCCTTCTGCTCTCTGCAGAAGGATACCCAGGAATCATCTGTTTAATAGGTGTATATGAGATAATTAGAGAGACAACAATTATCAGAAAAATGACAACTAACACCGCGGTCAAAATAAACATTCTGCCATTTGCTCTGAAAGCAAACAACTCCTCATGTGAAGTGTCATTAAAAATAGAAAAGCGGAATTTGTTGGATAGCTTATTCTTATGTAGTTTCTTTTGCTTTGGCATAAAACTAAAATTCAATTAACTTTGCACCGCAAAAATATTAGGTGTGGAGAGAATAATTGGCATAGACTATGGCAAAAAGAGGGTTGGCGTTGCGGTCACTGACCCGCTCTGTATTTTTGCTTCCCCTCTGGAAACCGTAGCTTCTGCAAAGTTAATTGAATATCTCAAAAATTATGCACAAAAAGAGAAAGTGTGCAGATTTGTGGTAGGATATCCTAAGAACTTGAATAACAAGCCGGCAGAGTGTGCGCAGTACGTGGATGCTTTTTTGAAGAATCTTAAACGGGTTTTCCCTGAAATTCCGGTTTCACTTGAGGATGAGAGATTCACAACAACCCTTGCACAAAGGGCAATGATAGACGGGGGAATGAAAAAAAGTGACAGGAGAGAGAAGGGTGCTGCTGACAAGATAAGTGCGGCAATAATTTTGCAAAGTTATATAGATGCCAAGAGTATTGTCGATAGCCATAATAGTACTGAGTTTTGATGGTGTGGAGTGTTAAATGAGCAATTATTTTTAGTGACAGAATTTATTTTTAAATATTTAAAAAGATGTTATTACCTATTTACGTATACGGTTCAAAAATATTAAGGGAAATCGCAAAACCTGTAGACACAAGTATAGAAGGCCTTCAGCAGTTT
Source organism: Candidatus Egerieousia sp. (assembly GCA_035403105.1). GTDB lineage: Bacteria > Bacteroidota > Bacteroidia > Bacteroidales > UBA932 > Egerieousia. The sequence goes on from DAONEN010000037.1 coordinate 11,916, forward strand.
CTGCAGGACATGTATGAAACAATGAAAAAGGCTGATGGAGTGGGACTTGCCGCCCCGCAGGTTGGAAAATCATGGAGAATTGTGGTTGTTGACGGTTCAGATATGATGGATGATTTTCCTGAATTAAAGGACTTTAAGAGATTTCTAATAAACCCTGAGGTTTTGGAGGAAAGTTCTGATACAGTTGAATATTCTGAGGGCTGTCTAAGCGTGCCGGACATCCACTGTGATGTTATCCGCCCTGCCTCAATTACAGTTAGATATACAGATGAAAATCTTAAAGAGGTAACGGAAACTTTTACTGGTTTTGGCTGCCGTATGGTACAGCATGAATTAGACCATCTAGACGGGCATATGTTCATAGACCATGTTTCACCAATCCGTAAAAAGCTCATAGCCGCCAAATTGCACAATATCCAAATAGGCAAATTCTCTCCGCGCTACAAAGTCAAAGGGAATTTTTAGCGCATATCGAAATTACAACTCTTTAACAAAATCATCAAATCGCAGAATTTTTTCCGAGTTTTTTGAGTTAAAGAGATATTCAAAGTCCTTGTGTTTCAGGGCTAGATTAGTGATTTTTGGAACCAAAACAAAAAGTATTCTTAAAATAATCCTTTTGGGATTTTCATTGTAAGGGTTTTATCTCTTTTGGAGATGGAGATGATGAGGTCATTATGCAGCGGGACCATTGTGGAATTATTGATTTCCAGGCAGATATTGGCGGTGAATTCATAGAAGCTTGTTATGACGCCTTTTTCTGCGCCATCTTCATCCAGTAGTTTGAACCCAATAAGCTGTTCAATGTCAGACATTTGACCGTCTTGTGTAACGCTTTCTGATGTGCTTCCGTTGGAAACATGCGTTGAATCTTCTGTGGCAGGGGCGAAGTCTTCTATAAAGATATTATTCCCTACAAGTTCTTGGGCATGAGCGCCGTCACGGACTGTCGAGAACTTGATAATCCAAGCATTGCCGCTGCGCTGAACAGCAGAGGTGATAAAAAAAGGAACCGGCAGTTCTTCAAAATGAATGAACACCGGTTCTTTAATATTTGCAAGTCTTTCTTCAAATTCAAGAGCATTGATTCTTATTAGAACCTCTCCTGTTGAATCATAAGTTTTTACAATTTGTGCAACAGGCGTAAGCTTTATGCTGTCCGCTGAGCGCATATGTAATTACTTAGTCTCCTCTGTTTTAGGAGCTTCAGCTTTTGGAGCCTCTTTAGGCTCTTCTGCCTTTGGCTCTTCTGCCTTAGGAGCAGCTTCTGCAGATTTCTCTGCGGCCGCCTTAGCCTCTTCAGCCGCCTTCTTTTCAGCCTCAGCTTTCTCAGCTTCTGCCTTTGCTTTTGCAGCATCAGCTTCAGCCTTCTTCTTTGCAAGAGCCTCTGCACGAGCAACATTTACTTTATTCTCTGCTGCTGCCGCATTCTTCTCTGAAGTTTGTTTGCCGGACTTGATAGACTCAACTTTCTCTGCAACCTTAACATCCTTCTCAGATACCCATGCATTAAATTTAGCATCGGCCTGCTCCTGAGTAAGAGCCTTCTTTGCAACGCCTTCTTGTAGATGTTTCTTCAAAAGGACTCCTTTGTAAGAAAGTATCCTTCTGCAAGTTGTGCTAGGCTGCGCACCCTGATTTAACCAATAAAGAGCTCTCTCTCCGTCCAAGACAATAGTTGCAGGATTGGAATTAGGGTTGTAAGAACCTAGTAATTCAATAAAGCGACTATCACGTGGAGCCCTAGAATCGGTCACTAAAATATGGAAAAAGGCAAATCCCTTTTTACCATGACGTGATAAACGAATTTTTACAGACATAACTGTGAGTTTAAAATTTAATAATTTCTATAACTTCCTTATCTGCTCGAGAAAAGGTGCGCAAAGATATGCTTTTTTTCTTAAAATGAATAAGAAATTTGATTTATAAGGAAATCTTTGTACTTTCGTGTAACCTATAACAACAAAATCATGAAATTCATTATCAGTAAATTAGCATGCATTGCGCTAGTTATTATTATCTCGACGGGATTTGCTTCCGCCCAGATTAAAGCAGATACCACGTACATCGATAAAGATGGGAATATTGTCAAGGTTTATAACCCGGTAACTAAAGACATTGTGGCAGATTCTGTTTCCCGTAATGAAATAAGTCTGGGCTATGGAATAATGCCAACAACCGAGTGGTTTAAATCCATGCAGAATAGATTTGACTATACTTTTTCAGGCACAAAAATAAAGCGCAGCCATAGCGGCTCTTTTACTGTTTCTTATCTGCGTTGCGTCTACAAAAATGTTTTTGTAGGCATTCTTTTATCTTACAATCGTTTTAAAACATCCATAACTGGTGCACACAGCGGTGAACATCTGACAGATATATACTATAGAAATTTTTCAGTAATGGCGGGAGTTAAGTATAACTGGTTTAACACCAGGTTAATATCGTTATATTCTACTACTTTTATAGGTGAAGATTTTGAAAATGCAAAATGGAAAAACACCAATCCTGCTTTTGGCGTGGTTGATGTTGTGCCGGATGCTTGTTTTGTATGGCAAGTTTCCCCGATTGGCATAGAGGTTGGCAAGTCTATTATGGGCTTTGCTGAGTTTGGCTTTGGACAGGTTGGATGTGCCTACGCCGGCATTCGTTATAGATTTTAATTAAGGAAGGATATAGTTCTCGACAGTTAATAAAATTACCGTTTTGCTTTTACCACAACGGAATCCAAAATTTGGCCGTAGCGGTTTAAAAGGGTGATCGTTAGTGTTTTATTATTTGCTTTGAGGGAAAGTCCTCCAACTGTCTTTGCTCCCTCTGTCCATCTGTATTTGATTATACCTGGATTATATTTTAAAGTGTCTGCGTTCATGCCGCGTTCATTATCAGATGACGGCGTCTGAACATATACGGTTCCTTTTGTGCCGTCCGTTTCTTTGCCATTGTATAAAGCATTGGTTCTTACATATATGTGATTGTTTGCTGCAAGAGCCAGGTCAACTCCAAGTTCATCAAAAAGATTACACCATCGGGAGTATTGAGAAAATTTTCCGTTTTCACCATAGAACCATTGATAATGTTCACACACAATGATATACTTGGACGGATTTTCTGCAACAACCTTTCTGACCCAGTTCTGTGCTGCATTCAATTGCTCATCTGTATGCATATCTTCATTGTTTAAAATGATGAATAGCGCATTGGAATATTTGAAGAAATAGCAAACACCGGATTCTCCTGTATAACCATTTGAAGGATAATTATTTGCATCCCTAAAAAAAGTGTTGCTCAAAAAATATTTGCGAGTCATGTTGTCATGATTTCCATTTACTCCTGCCCACATATACTTTGCAAAATAATCTTGTTCATAAAGCGTTTTCCAAAAAGAGTAGCTCCCTCCCCAGGCGCATACGTCCCCAAGGTGGAGAATCCAATCTATATCCGGATCATAAGATTTTATTGTGTCCAGCATTGCCACTGCCGCTTCCAAACGGTGTGGAAGAGGGGTATAGTGGTGAAAATCAGATATTATGGCTGCACTCCATGTGTTTGGTCCGGCTGTTTTAAAGCGGTAAATGCCTGACTCTATGCCGTTGCCAGATACAATTTTATATGTGTAGTCCGTGCCGGGCTTTAAATTCTTTAAGACCGTACCATATTTATTAAATACTATTTTTTCATAGAAGTCCTGATTGTCAGCTGTTTTAGAGTATATGCTGTCAAAAGTCCTGCACAAAAGGCTCTCCCCGGAACTCTTGTTTGCACTCTTCCAATTAACATCCTTTGCAATAGTGTAAAGAACATAATCAGCCTTTTGAGATGTATCTGCGGCCCAGCTTATATTCATTTGCCTGCTTGCATCTTCTCCGGGACACGTAATAATACTATACGGCTTGTTTTGTGCATGTGCAGAAAATGTAATTGCTATAATGGCAACCAAAAAGGCGGAGAATTTTTTCATTATGATGGTTTTCTGCAAAGTTAATGCTTTTGCGGCCATGCCGTAGACTAAGACAGAGACCTGCATACATGAAAAAGGGTTGGAAGAACTCCAACCCATTTCTCAAACCTAAAATTTAACCTATGAAAAAACTA
>DAONEN010000038.1:0-14672 GCA_035403105.1 Candidatus Egerieousia sp.
TGCTTGCTCAGAGAAATAAGCTGCTTAAAGATGAAAAATATTCAGCCGATTTGCTGGATACGCTAAATGTTCAGATGGATGAAAATGCTGCTTACATATATAGTAAGAGAAAGGAACTTTGTGAAAATCTGTCGGGACCTGTGGCTGAATTTTACAAAAAACTTAGCGGGGGCAAAGAGGATGTTAGGCTAAGATATATTTCAGATTTGGATAAAATGAGTTTTAATGAACTGATGAACAAGTGTTTGGAGCGGGATAAAATTTTTAAGTTTACAACTGCGGGAATTCATAAGGATGATGTTGTGTTTGAGATAAGCGAGACTGTTGAACCCATGCAATCACCTGATTTGCCGGCAAATGAAATGCCTTATTATCCTATAAAAAGATGCGGCAGCCAGGGGCAGCAGAAGTGTTTTTTGATTGCTCTTAAGCTTGCGCAGTTCTCAATAATGAAGGATCTTAACAAGGGCATAGCCCCAATATTGCTTTTGGATGATGTGTTTGATAAGCTTGATATGCAGAGAGTTGAGTACTTGCTCGGACTTGTTGCGGGAGATTCCTTTGGACAAATTTTTATAACCGACAGCAATAAGGTGAGGATGGGCAAGCTGGTGCATAGCATAGGTGGAGAAAGCAGAGAGTTTGAGGTCAGCGGAGGCGAAGTTACAAATGTAAAGGCAAAGTAATTATTTATTAATAGATTGATTTGTAGTTAGATACATAATATATGCCGTCAAATAAAAGAACACAGAAAGTTGTTACGATAGGGAGTATGATTTCTTCATACTTGGAGCAGAACGGACAGCTGAAGGGAGGCTTGCTTGCGGGGAGGGTCTTGAACAGCTGGGACAAGGCTTTGGGCGGCAGTATTGCAAAAGCTACCATGGACAAACATTTCATAAATGGAACTCTTTATGTTACAATGAGTTCTTCTTTGGTGCGCAATGTGCTGATGCAGGATAAGGATGCTATAATAAAGAGAATTAATGAAGAGGCTGGCGGGGCGTATGTTAAGAAACTTGTTCTAAAATAGTTGGCACGTAGATAATACTTGGGAATCTGATATTTGCGCATACAAGATAAATGCTTGATAATAAGTGGTATGAACAAACCGTTAATTATAATTGATGATGCGATCCCCTTTATAAGGGGCGTATTTGAACCTTATGCAAATGTTTGCTACTCAAAGGGCAGCGAGTTTGCTTCTTGTTTGCTTCCACATGATAATTTTGATTGTGCAGGAAAGTCTTCTGGCATGTTTGCAATTAATAGAGCGGAGATTTTGATTATCAGGACTCGTACAAAATGCAATGCTGCTTTGCTGGAGGGAACCCATGTAAAGATGATTGCAACGGCAACTATAGGTACAGATCATATTGATTTGAATTACTGTAAGTTGCATGGAATTAAAGTTGTAAGTGCGCCAGGTTGCAATAGTGGCGGAGTTATGCAATATGTATATACAGCGCTTTTTGCTCTTGCGGAGAAGTATAAAATTAATTTGTATCCCGATAGTCCGCTTACCATTGGCGTTATTGGGGCAGGGCATGTTGGGACAAAAGTTGCAGTATTGGGAGAGCATCTGGGATTCAGAGTGTTGCGCAATGACCCTCCAAAAGAGCTGGTGCAAGCGGAGCTGGAGAAAAATGCTGCAAAAAAGAGTGATAAAGGTTTTGAGCAAAAGGACAGAAACATTGTTCACGTTGAGTATTCTTCTTTGCATTACCTGCTTAAAAATTCTGACATTGTAACTTTGCATGTGCCTTTGGATGAGAGTACTAGAGAGATGGCTAATGATGAGTTTTTCTCAAAGATGAAAAGGGGCTCCATTTTCTTTAATACCTGCCGGGGAGAAGTGATGAGCAACAATGCAATGCTAAACGCATTGGATATCAATAATATAAATGGTTCTGAACGCGGTGACGGCATATTAAGAGCGGCAGTCATAGACACTTGGAACAGCGAGCCCGGCATAAGCATAGATTTGCTTCAGGCTGCTGCGATTGCTACTCCTCATATTGCCGGTTATTCTTATGAAGGCAAGGTTAACGGTACTACTGTCGCAGTGCGTAAAGTGGCTGATTTTATGGGAATTGAAGAGCTAAAAAAATACACTGTCGGGAGTTTAATGGATATGCAGGGTGTTAAAATGGAGAAGACACCGCATATACATTTTGCAGGTTTGAATCAAAGTGAAATTGCGGAGCAACTGCTGCGAATTTTCCCAATTTGGGATTTGGATTTCAAGCTGCGACAGCATCCGGACAATTTTGAAAAACTTAGAAGCAATTATGAATACAGACGTGAATTCACATATTAAAGAGTTGAAAGATAGGGGAATATCCAAAACTCGGTTTGAAAGTTCTATTGAAAGATTTGAGAAAGGATTCCCATTTGTCAAAATTGTTGATGCCGCAACTCCAAAGACAACGGAAGAACACTCTGTCAACGGAGGAATCAAAGTTCTTTCTGAAAATGAGCAGGTTCAAGCTTTGAAAACAGCCTTTGGTCTCAAAGCCAGCGTGTGTAAATTTGTTCCTGCCAGCGGTGCTGCCAGCAGAATGTTTAAGGATGTGTTTGCCGCTGAGGAAGAAGTTGGCAATTGCCAAGATGCTGAAATTGGCAATACTTCTCAAAATGGTGACAATAAGCTCAGTGCAAAAACGTTGGAAACTATTGAGAATCTTAAAAATAACTGGAAAAAATTTCCTTTTGAACTTAATATTAAAGGCGCAGTTACGGGAGAAAAAATCATTCATGCAATGATTGATGAGGGCGCGCTTAACCTTGGGGTGTATCCAAAAGGGTTGATGCCTTTTCATAAATACACAAAGAACGGAAAGAGTTTTGTTCGCACTCCTTTTGAAGAGCATCTTGTAGAGGGAGCGCTCTATGCCCGTGATATTAACGGAGTTGCAAGAATTATCTTTACTGTTTCTCCTGAGCATCTGGGAGAATTCAAGAGTCTGTTTGAGAAGGTCTGCTACAGATATGAAAAGGATTACAGATGTAAGTTTAGTCTTATGTTTACTCTGCAATCTCCTGCCACTGACATAGTTGCGGTGGATAAGCATAATAAGCCGTTTGAGAAAGAGGATGGTACTTTGCTTTTTCGTCCAGGAGGACACGGCGCTTTGCTTAAAAATTTAAATGAGATTGATGCAGATTATATTTTTCTCAAAAATATAGATAATGTTGTTAAAGAGTCATTTATAAAGGAGACTGCTAAGTGGAAAAAGGTGTTGCTTGGGCGCGCGGTTGAGTTGCATAACAAGTGCGGACTTATTATTCTAAATCTTGTGGAGGCGCTTAATGTTTTTGCAAAATATTCTAAGCTTGGAAAAGAAGATTTGAAAGGGCCTCAGGTTGCTAAAAATAAGGAGATTGCAAGGCAAGAATTTGAGAAGGCAATAAGAGATGCACTAAACTTTTTGAATGATGAGTTCTGCGTTGCACTTCCGGAGATCAATGAACAGTCAAAACTTGTTCAGATACTCCTAACAAAACTTAATCGTCCAATAAGAGTTTGCGGTATGGTTAAGAATGAGGGTGAGCCGGGCGGAGGTCCGTTCATTGTAATGGATTCGGATGGTTCTACATCTCTTCAAATTTTGGAGGATACACAGATAGACAAGTCTGACTCTGTGGCTATTACGGCGTTTAAACATTCAACGCATTTTAATCCGGTTGATATAGTATGTTCTGTTAAGAATTTTGCCGGCAAAAAATTTAATCTGGAAAATTTCACAAATCCTGATTCCGGTTTGATTTTGGAAAAGAGTTACAAGGGAAAACCGATTAGGACGCAAGAACTTCCGGGTTTATGGAACGGGGCTATGAGTAACTGGAATACGCAATTCATTGAAACTCCATTGATTACTTTTAATCCGGTGAAGACCGTTTTTGATCTTTTGAGGAAAGAACATCAATAAAGCCGCCGCGTCGCTTTATCCGGAGGAAATTAAAAAAATCCCGACAGTCAAATTTTCTGCCGGGATTTTTTAATTGATTATGGCAACTTGTTACCAGCCAAGAATATGCGCAAACATCAATGGTGCCACTATGGTGGCATCGGACTCTACGATGAATTTTGGACAGGTAGGGGAAAGTTTGCCCCATGTGATTTTCTCATTAGGAACGGCTCCGGAATATGAACCATAAGAGGTTGTGGAGTCCGATATTTGGCAGAAATACTGCCATAGGGATACATCCTTCCATGCAAGATCCTGGGACATCATTGGTACACAGCAAATTGGGAAATCACCTGCAGTTCCGCCGCCGATCTGGAAGAATCCGGTTCCGCGGCTTCCCTTAGGATTATTTTTCTGATACCAGTCAACAAGATGCATCATGGTTTCTATGCCGCCCTTAACAAGACTGGTCTGGAATTCTCCTCTGATGCAATGTGCAGTGAAGATGTTTCCCGTTGTGCAATCTTCCCATGCAGGAATAATGATAGGAATATTCTTCTCGCAAGCTGCTAGTACCCAACTGTCTTTAGGGTCTATCTCATAGTACTGTTTAAGCACTCCGCTGCGTATAACTTTATACATGAACTCATAAGGGAACAAACGTTCGCCCTTAGCAGCAGAATCTTTCCAAGCGTCAACAAGATGTTGTTCCAATCTTCTGAAAGCTTCTTCCTCCGGAATGCATGTATCAGTTACTCTGTTCATGTGGTTATCTAGAAGCTCCTGCTCCATATCCGGTGTAAGATCTCTATAATAAGGAACTCTCTTGTAATGCGTGTGCGCAACAAGATTCATAATATCTTCTTCCATGTTATTTGCTGAACAGCAAACAATTGCGAATTTGTCTTGACGAATCATCTCTGCTAGAGATAGTCCAAGTTCCGCGGTACTCATTGCACCTGCCATAGCAAGCATCATCTTACCGCCTTCTGCCAGCAGCTTTTCATAAGCTACTGATGCATCCACCAAGGTTGCAGAATTAAAGTGGCGATAGTGGTGTTCTATAAACTGTGAAATAGGTCCTTTACTCATAATTTTATTTTTTTAAGTATTAAAATGTTCTTTTTCAAGTGTTAATAAACTCTTTGCCGGCCCCGCCAGATTATATGCAAACGTTCCGGAGCGGCGCTCGCAAAATTATTAAATTTTAGTTAGATTTGCACGTATTTTTTTAAGGGACTTCTTTTTATTGTCCCGACAGTTTACTAACTTATTTTATAATGATCACAAAACAAGCAATTACAGCCTTCAGGAGCATCCATACACCGTTCTATTATTACGACATGGAATTACTTAAAAAGACCCTGGACATCTACACATCTTACATTAAGAAATTTAACTACAATGCGCATTATGCCGTTAAGGCTAATGCAGAACCTAAAATTCTGCAAATCATTCAGAAAGCGGGACTTGGCGCTGATTGCGTGAGCGGCAATGAGGTCTCTCTTGCGATAAAGAGCGGATTTTCTCCCAGCAAAATAGTATACGCCGGAGTTGGTAAATCAGACAAAGAAATAAAGACAGCCCTTAAGGCCGGAATCTTTGGATTCAATTGTGAATCAGTACCTGAGATTAAAGTTATTAATGACCTTGCCGCCGGAATGGGAAAGGTTGCAAGAATATCTTTAAGAGTAAACCCGGATATTGATGCGCATACTCACAAATATATTTCTACCGGAAGAAAAGAGGATAAATTTGGAGTAAGTCCTTGGGAATTTCAGGCTGTTGCTGATGAATTGAGAAATTTCGAAAATATCAAAATGATTGGTCTGCATTTTCATGTTGGCTCTCAAATCACTGATATGAGCGTATTTCCAATGCTTTGCAAGATGATTGAGCAACTGCAGAAATGGTTTATTGACCATGATATCAAGATTGAGAACCTAAATCTTGGCGGCGGGCTTGGAGTTGATTATGAGAATCCCACAAAGAATCCTATTGCAAACTTTAAAGATTACTTTGAACTGATAAATAAGCACCTGATTGTACGTCCGGGACAGAATGTCCATTTTGAGCCGGGACGCGCTATTGTTGCGCAATGCGGAGATTTGATTTCCAGAGTTTTATATGTGAAGATAGGACAGAAGATGAAGTTTGTAATTCTGGACGCCGGAATGAACGACCTTATCAGACCTGCTCTTTATCAGGCAGTTCATGCAATTGATAATTTGACTTCCGATAAGAGACCTTTGAAATATGACGTAGTGGGACCTGTCTGTGAGAGCAGCGATAAATTTGCGCATGCAGTCTTATTGCCTGAGACTCAGAGAGGTGACTTTTTTGCAATTCATACCGCAGGAGCTTATGGGCAGGTAATGGCTATGAAGTATAACCAGAGAGATTTGGCCAAGGCTTATTATTCTGATGAAATATTAAAAAAGTAAAAGATTTTTTCTCCCGACAGATTAACTGTCGGGATTATAATTTTAATTATTAGCAGTTTATAGAAATGTTTGAGAACCTGATAGACAGACTGGAAAACTCCTTTAAAATGTTAAAGGGAGAGGGGAAGATTACGGAAATAAATATATCTGAGACTCTTAAGGAGGTGCGCAGAGCTTTGCTGGACGCCGATGTAAGCTATAAAGTTGCAAAAAGTTTTTGCGACGATGTTAAGGATATAGCTATAGGACAGAATGTTATAAAGTCTGTCAAACCTAACCAGATGATGATAAAAATTGTCCATGACGAGCTTGCCAAACTGATGGGAAGCGAGGCCAAGGACATTAATATCAAGGGCAATCCGGGAATAGTTCTGGTTAGCGGTCTTCAAGGTTCAGGTAAAACTACTTTCTGCGCAAAGCTTGCAAATTATTGTAAGAACAAAAGAGGCCAAAAAGTGTTGCTTGTTGCGTGTGATGTTTATCGTCCGGCGGCAATTGATCAGTTGAAGGTGCTTGCGCAATCTATTGATGTTCCGGTATATACAGAGGAAGGCGTACAGGACCCTGTTAAGATAGGAAAGCATGCCTTAAAGGTTGCGGAGGACGGACAGTACAATGTTGTAATAGTGGATACTGCTGGCCGTCTGGCAGTTGACAAGCAGATGATGGATGAGATAGGCTCTCTGAAAAAGGAGCTGAAACCAACTGAGACTCTGTTTGTTGTGGACTCTATGACCGGACAGGATGCAGTTGAAACTGCAAAGGCATTTAATGATGTGCTTGATTTTGACGGCGTTGTACTTACGAAGCTGGACGGTGATACAAGAGGCGGTGCCGCGCTTTCCATTAAGGCGGTTGTAAATAAGCCTATTAAATTCATAAGTTCCGGAGAAAAACTTGAGACACTGGATGTGTTTCACCCTCAGAGAATTGCAGATAGAATTCTTGGAATGGGCGACGTGGTGACTTTGGTGGAGAAGGCTCAGGAACAGATGAATGAAGAGGATGCCCGCAAGCTTAAAAAGAAATTCATCAAGGATCAGTTTACATTTAATGATTTCTACAAACAGATTCAGCAAATCAAAAAGATGGGCAACATCAAAGATTTGGCAAGCATGATTCCGGGCGTTGGAAAGGCAATTAAAGATGTGGATATTGATAATAATTCTTTCAAAGGCGTTGAAGCTATCATTCAGTCTATGACCCCGTTTGAGAGGGAGAACCCGGAAATTTTGAATGGCAGCAGACGTCAAAGACTTGTCAGCGGAAGCGGTACTTCAATTGTTGAAGTCAATCGTCTTATCAAGCAATTTGAACAAACTCGCAAGGTGATGAAAAATGTTGCCGGAGGCGGAGCTGCGGGAATGAGGAAGAAAATGGCCGCAATGCAGCAGATGCAGAACGCAAGCAAACATTAACATAAGAGAAGAATATCTGTCGCGACAGTAAATATAATATTATGGAATACAAGATATTAGACGGAAAAGCAACCTCTGCTGCAATTAAGGCAAGGCTTGCTGAAAAAGTAAAAGAGATTGTGGCGCGTGGCGGCAAGCGTCCTCATCTGACTGCCATTTTGGTTGGCAGTGATGGGGCCAGTATGACTTACGTTGCAAACAAGGAGAAGTCTTGCAAAGAGATCGGCTTTGAGTCTGATGTTCTGAGACTTCCGGAGAGTACAACAGAAGAGGAACTTCTTAAATTGGTTGAGAAAATTAATAAAGATGATTCTGTAGATGGTTTGATTTGCCAGCTTCCCCTTCCAAAACATATTGATTCACAGAAAATTATAGAGGCTATTTCCCCTCTTAAAGATGTTGACGGCTTTCATCCTGTGTCCGCCGGAAAGATGATGCTTGGACTTCCAACATTCTTGCCTGCAACACCTTATGGCATTATGACTCTTCTTAAAGAGTATAAAATTCCTACAAAAGGCAAGTATTGTGTGGTGCTGGGCCGCAGCAATATTGTGGGACGCCCAATTGCAAATTTGCTTTCCCAAAAGTGCGAGCCGGGAGATTGCACAGTTACTATTTGCCACAGCAGAACCCCTAATATAGAGGAGTTTACCAAGAAGGCTGATATTATTATTGTTGCCCTTGGCGTGCCTGCTTTCTTAAAGGGAGATATGGTAAAAGAGGGGGCCGTTGTAATTGATGTTGGTATTACCCGCGTGCCAGATACCTCTAAAAAGAGCGGATTCCATTTGCGGGGAGATGCTGATTTTGAGAGTGTTGCACCTAAATGTTCATATATTACACCTGTGCCCGGCGGCGTTGGTCCTATGACAATTGTTTCTTTAATGGAGAACACAATTAAAGCTGCATCCAGCAAATAATGTGTTACGCATTTTGGCGTGCAGGATAGAACCAGACGTTCTATTTTTATTACATCAATTTCTTGTTAGTCTGTTTATTCCAGATTTCCAGAGCTTTAGGCGTAGCAGGACAAATCCTTACGCACTTCCCGCAGCCTATGCACAAATTATCGCTGATTGCAGGAATTTGCAGTTTTTTGTTCTTTGGATTTGCAACCATTGTGATGGCTTTTTTAGGGCAAACCTCTGCGCATTTTCCGCAGTTCTCTTTCTTAACATTTACATTGCAGTTCTTTGAAACATAAACTGCCTTGTTTGGTGAGACCGGTCTGCCAGATCCGGGACCACCCTGACTATGTTGTGTCTCTTGAAGACCTTGAGGTTCAGTGTTTTCTGTTATTCTTTCTGCTGCTCCAACTTTGCGGCTGATTCCATCAACAAGAAAAGCTGCAGCCAGTGCTCCCGCTGCAATTAGCATTTTTCTTCTTCCTTTGTTAATCTCACTCATTGTATTTATTTCTAATTAATTGTTATCGCGACGGTACATTTACATGCGCGATTGTTGTGTTCGCATTGTGCAAAAACCGTGCGTAAAGTTGCGAATATATCCACAAATTATGCCATATTTTCTTAAATTTGACATGTTAAAAAGAGTATATGAACCCATTGGCGCGAGTATTTAGATTTTATTATTATGGTTTCAAAGGCATGAACGTAGGGAAGACTTTGTGGCTCATAATATTAATAAAGATTATTATAATTTTTTTTGTGCTCAGAATATTTTTCTTTAAGCCTGCGCTGCGCAATTACAAAACGCCGGAAGCCAAGGCAGAAAGGGTAATTGAGAATTTGACAGCGCCAAAAAATTAAGCTGATTTCAGAAACAACCTGTCTGAATAACTAGAATAATAACAACTTAAACTTTATAGATATGCTTTTAACTCAGGGACTTGTAATGGCATCAAGGCTTCAGTTTGGACTGACGGCTTTGTATCACTGGCTCTTTGTTCCTCTGACTCTTGGGCTTGGTTTTCTTATTGCAATTATGGAGACTAAGTACGTTATCTCCAAAGATGAATTTTGGAAGAAAACAACTCAATTTTGGAGCAGAATTTTTGCCATCAATTTTGCTTGCGGCGTTGCCACTGGCATTATTCTGGAATTTGAATTTGGAACAAACTGGAGCAATTATTCATGGTTTGTAGGTGATATTTTTGGAGCGCCTCTTGCCATTGAAGGAATTTTTGCCTTCTTCATGGAGAGTACATTCTTTGCCGTTATGTATTTTGGCTGGGGCAAAGTAAGCAAAGGTTTTCATTTGACATCAACTTGGCTAACTGCTTGCGGTGCAGCTATTTCTGCGCTTTGGATTCTTGCGGCAAATGCATGGATGCAATATCCGGCGGGCATGCAGTTCAATCCTGCAACCGCGCGCAGCGAGATGGTAAACTTTTGGGCTGTTGCGTTTTCTCCGGTTGCACTTAATAAATTCTCCCATTCCATCACATTTGGATTTGTCCTTGGAAGCATTGTGGTGATTGGCATAAGCAGCTGGTATTTACTTAGAAACAGAGATCAGAAATTTGCGCGCAAGAGCATTAAGTATGCATCTGTATTTGGCTTGATAGCCTGCATTTTACTTTGCACTTCCGGTCACAAGTCCGCTGTTACCGTATCCAGATATCAGCCTATGAAGCTTGCCGCCATGGAAGGTTTGTACAATGGTCAAAAAGGAACTCCGCTGGTTGGTGTTGGAATAATTAATCCGGCAAAGACATGGAATAATAGTGAGCAGCCGTATCTGTTTGATATATCAATTCCAAAAGGTCTTTCCATTCTTGCCACTTGCAACGCAAATAGCTTTGTACCAGGTATTTCTGATATTATCAATGGTGGCTATGAGTATATAGCTCCAGATGGTTCAACAAAAGTTGCAGTCCCGTTTGCGGAAAAAGTTAAGAGCGGAAGAATTGCAATTAAAGCTCTTGAGGTTTACAATCAGATTAAAGATCAGACTGAAAGAGGGGCAAACGGACAAAAGTTTTTAGATGAGACTAAAAAGGTTTTTGATGAAAATTTTGAAAATTTTGGATACGGCTATATGAAAAATCCGGAAGAGAGCATTCCTCCCGTTGCTGCAACTTTTTACTCTTTCAGAGTTATGGTTTGTCTTGCCGCATATTTCTTGCTCTTCCTGTTTATAAGCTTGTTGATGTCACATAAGGATGGTCAGGCATGGGACATAAAAGATGACGGCAAGAGATGGAATCTGGAGAAAAATAAATGGTTCCTTGTTATTGCAATCATTTCTGTTCCGCTGGCTTACATCTGCGGAGAATGCGGATGGGTGGTTGCAGAAATTGGAAGACAGCCTTGGACGATTCAAAATCTGCTGCCTGTAAATGCCGCGGTATCAGGTGTTTCTGCAAGCAACGTCTATACTACTTTTATAATATTCCTTGTTCTGTTTACAACTCTTCTTATCGCAGAACTAAGAATAATCTTTAACCAGATTGGAAAAGGACCTGATGGAATTAAATGGTAGATTATTGATTATTAAAAGATTATAATTATGACAACATATCATTTTCTGCAATTATATTGGTGGGCTATGGTTTCCCTTTTGGGAGCTTTGCTTGTATTTCTTATGTTTGTACAAGGAGGACAGACTCTTCTGTACGGAACGGCAAAGAATGAGAATCAGAGGAATATTCTCCTGACCATTTTTGGGCATAAATGGGAGATTACTTATACTACGCTGATAACTTTTGGCGGTGCTGCATTTGCTTCATTTCCACTATTTTATTCAACAAGTTTTGGAGGCGCATATTGGCTGTGGATTTTAATCCTTCTGGTATTTGTTGTTCAGGCTTTCTCATATGAATTCAGAAATAAAGAGCATAATCTTCTAGGCAAAAAAGCCTATGATGCTCTGCTGATGATTAATGGCTGGCTGGGCACAATACTTCTTGGAGTAGCTGTCGGGAGCTTCTTTACGGGAGCAAATTTTAATGTGGACAAGATGAATATTACAATTCAATCGGCTAATGTAATTTCTTATTGGACAAATGATTGGAAAGGTTTAGAACTTATTTGCAATCCTATAAATATTCTTCTTGGAGTTACAGTTTTGTTTGCGGCGCGCACCCTTGGTCTTTTATATACAATCAATCAGTGCAGAAGAATAGGGGGAGAGGACGCAGAACAGTTAGCCCAGAGAGCAAACGTTCAGCTAAAGATTAGCGCCTTAGGTTTTGTGGTTTTATTTGTAGTTTTTGTTTATGATTTGTTTATGATACAAGGCTACAGAGTTAATGTTGCGGACGCTGTAAATGTAACTGGAGGACAGCCAGGGGCCAGCGGCCATATTATTCCGGAAGCTCATGTGTATCTGCATAATATGCTGCAAGTTCCTTGGATTATGGTCTTGCTGCTTGTTGGAGTTATAATGGTTCTTGCCGGTCTTGCAGGTGCTATTTTCTGCACTCAAGGCAGGTGCGCCCTATGCAAAAAATGCGGCATAGATCCATCCTCACAATGTCCATTTAACAAGCATGCTTTTTATGTTGTGGGTTTTGGCGTTGTATTTGCCGTATGGGCAATTTTGCTTAGCGCCGGCTTTAATGATACGGCATATTATCCCTCATTGTTTGATCCGCAGAATTCGCTCACCCTATATAATAGTTCTTCTAGTTTATACACACTTAAGGTAATGGCGTATGTCTCTATAGCTGTGCCGTTTGTGGTATGGTATATTGCGTATGTGTGGTACAAAATGAATGCTAATAAAGGTGACAAGAGAGATTATTAGCAGTATAGAATGGCGTAAAAGCGGAGTAAAAAGTGATGTAAATAGTGGCGTATACAGTCGCATTAAAAATATATAGCATTAAAAAGATAAATATAAAACGGCAAATAGCCGCTGTAATAAAAATAATACTTGATGAAAAAAAAGTTTCATGTTGGTCTTCTGGTACGTGTCTTAATTGCAATTGCACTTGGTATTGGATGTTCTTATTTCTTTCCTGTTTGGGCAACAAAAGTGTTTGTCACTTTTAATGGATTATTTGGCAATTTTCTAAATTTCACAATTCCCCTTATTATCCTTGGGCTAGTTGCCCCAGGCATAGCAGATTTAGGGAAAGGGGCAGGAAAGCTGCTTTTAATAACACTTGCAATTGCTTATGGGTCAACTCTTTTTGCCGGCTATTTCTCTTACTTTATCTGCAGATGGTCATATCCCCTTGTGTTGGTGAAGGATCCAAATTTTACTCAGATTGCCACAACTTCTCCCAACTCGATTATGCCTTTCTTTACAATTGAAATGCCTCCTGTTTTTGGAGTAATGAGTGCTCTGATTTTGGCGTTTATCCTTGGGCTTGGAGCTTCAATTATAAATGGAAATGCGTTGACAAATGTTTTAAAAGATTTTAAGGATATTGTTGACTGGTTGATTAAGAAGGCAATAATACCTCTTCTTCCTCTTTTTATCTTTGGTATTTTTCTTAAGATGGGAGTGGAAGGGCAGGTTAGTACAATACTTAAACTTTTCTTAAAGGTTATAATTATCATATTCATAATGCACGTTGCTCTGTTGTTGATTCAGTTTAGCGTTGCAGGTTCAATTGCACACAAGAATCCTCTAAAAGCTTTGCTGACAATGCTTCCCGCTTATTTCACAGCTCTTGGCACTCAGTCTTCTGCCGCAACAATCCCGGTCACATTAGCTCAGACCAAAAAGAATGGAGTGGACCCTGATCTTGCCGCTTTTACCGTTCCTTTATGTGCTACTATACATTTGGCAGGCAGCACTTTAAAGATAACCGCCTGTGCTTATGCTATTATGTGGATGCTTGGTATGTCAACTAACCTGGGGCTTTTCACCGGTTTCATATTCTTGCTTGGAATTACTATGGTCGCGGCTCCCGGTGTTCCCGGAGGTGCTATTATGGCTGCGCTTGGAGTGCTTTCCAGCGTGCTTGGATTTGATGCTACTTTGCAGGCGCTTATGATAGCTCTTTATATCACGATGGATTCTTTTGGTACTGCGTGCAATGTTACCGGAGACGGTGCCATTGCTCTGGTAGTGAACAGAATCTATAAGGGCCATAATTATAAACCGGTTGCTGAATAAAAAAAACAGGCAGTTTTAAGCTGCCTGTTTTTTTAAGAGTTTTTTGCAAAGTTTACTTAGCAAAAGCAATACTCCTGGTTTCACGAATAACGGTGACTTTAACCTGACCGGGATAAGTCATCTCATTCTGAATTTTCTTTGCAATCTCACTGGACAAATTCTCCGCATCTTTATCAGATACCTGCTCGCTGCCCACGATTACACGTAACTCGCGGCCGGCTTGAATTGCATAAGTCTTTGTAACGCCCGGATATGATAAAGCAATGTCTTCCATGTCCTTAAGACGTTTTATATATGATTCAATGACCTCTCTTCTTGCACCAGGTCTTGCGCCTGAAATTGCATCCGCAACCATAACAAGAGGGGAAATCAATGAAGTCATCTCTATCTCCTCATGGTGTGCGCCAATAGCATTGCAAATCTCCGGTTTTTCCTTGTATTGTTCTGCAAGCTTCTTTCCAAGCAATGCATGAGGTAATTCAGGATCTTCTTCAGAAACTTTTCCTATATCATGCAGCAAGCCTGCGCGTTTTGCAATCTTTGGATTTAGATCGAGCTCTGAAGCCATTGTTGCACAGATATTTGCAACTTCGCGTGAATGCTGCAGCAAATTTTGTCCATAGGATGAACGATATTTCATCCTTCCTATCAGCTTTACAAGTTCTATGTTAAGTCCGTGAATACCAAGGTCTATGCACGTTCTCTTTCCTGTTTCCAGAATTTCATCTTCCAGTTGCTTCTGAACTTTTACAACAACTTCTTCAATTCTTGCCGGGTGGATTCTGCCGTCTGCAACAAGCTGATGCAGAGCAAGTCTTGCAACTTCTCTTCTGACAGGATCAAATGCGGAAAGAAGAATTGCCTCA
>DAONEN010000039.1:0-14033 GCA_035403105.1 Candidatus Egerieousia sp.
CTTGAGGTTGAATACAATATATTAAAATATCTTTCCACTGATTATGTAGATACTATTAATTTTGGAAAGTTGCTTAATGTAGGGATTGATGAAATGTTAAACTCTATTGACCCTTATACGGAGTACATTCCGGATGAAAATCAGGAGGAGATAGATATAATAACAACTGCCTCTTATGGGGGAATTGGCGCGGTTATCAGAAAAATAGATTCATTAGGAGTTGAGATTGAGCAAGTATATGATGGATCTCCCGCCGTTACTTATAATCTTGAGCCCGGAGATTTAATTTTAAAAATAGACGGAGCCGATGTAAAACCCTTAACTTCAGATGAATGCAGTAAGAGAATGAAAGGAACCCCCGGAACTGAAGTTAAGTTTCTTGTCAAGAAAGGACGTACCGGAGAGACAAAAGAACTTGTTGTGAAAAGGGATAGAGTTCATATCTCTGATGTCTCTTATAGTGGTCTTCTTAAGGATTCTACAGGCAGGGTTACAAAAGACGGTTATATTAAGATTGACGGTTTTAGCCTTGGCGGAGGCGCCGATGTCAGGAAGGCGGTGCAAAATTTAAAGACAGAAGGAGCTAAGCGTATTGTGCTGGATTTGAGAGGAAACGGAGGCGGACTTATGGACGAGGCGGTGAATATTCTCTCTGTATTTTTACCAAAAGGGACAGAAGTTGTCTCTGCAAAAGGACGCGGGGAAGACTCAAATTTTATAATCAACACCAAGGAAGAACCTGTTGATACTCAGATTCCTGTAATGGTACTGGTTAACTCTGCATCTGCCTCATCTTCAGAAATTGTTACAGGTGCCATACAAGATTTGGACCGCGGAACTATCATGGGTACAAAGACTTACGGAAAAGGACTAGTTCAGTCTTTCCGTCCAGTTGGCTACAACGGCAAATTAAAACTTACAACTTCAAAGTATTATACTCCAAGCGGCAGGTGCATACAGGTTTTAGACTATGCTCACAGGAATGCAGATGGGAGCGCAGGGACTATTCCTGATTCTCTAAAAAAAGCATTCAAGACAAAGAACGGAAGAACTGTTTATGACGGCGGAGGTATAACTCCTGACATAGAAGTTAAGGGAGAAAATTATAGCCGTCCAGCTTACTCATTGGTTGTCAGCGGAATAATGGAAGAATATGCTGTGGATTATTATAAAAAGCACAACTCTATTGCAGCTCCTGATAAATTCTCTTTAACCGCAGCTGAGTATGCAGATTTTATAAAATTTGCCTCAAAGAAAAAATTTGATGAACGCTCCGGAGCAGAAGTTCTGGTAGAGCAAATGATAGAAGAGGCAAAGAAAGATGACATGTATGATGCAGACAAAGCTGAATATGACGCACTTTCCAAAAAGCTGAAGCTTACAAAAGAACAAATGCTCAACGTAAAAAAAGCAGAAATTAAACCGTTGTTGGAAGAGGAAATTGTTCAGAAATACTACTACATTCCCGGCCGTGTCAGCTCTATCATCCGCAATGACAAGCAGTTGCACAAGGCAGTTTCTTTGTGGAAATAACGTTCACGCTTGCGTCGTCACGGGTTTTTAATGCTTTGCATGCAGGCAGTGTTCTGCAACGCGGGCAACACAAGTCGCTAAGTATCTGACATTGTTGGTGCTCAATAGGCGTTGAGTATCAATGTGTTAAAAAAGTTCTGTTTCCTATAAAACAGAACTTTTTTAACTATCATATTATCAAGATCAACAGCAGACCAGCAAAACTCAACTCGCAGCAGACCTGCAAACCAAGACCGCCTCAACCTACCTCATTCCAGTCTCCTTTTATGCCACATTTTTTTCTCTCCTTAGTACTAATTTGATAAGCTAATCTTTTAGATCTTTTTTTATTAAACGCCTGTAATGTTTTATCATTTTTAAAAATTAGGCTAGTGTCCACATCAATAAATTGCGAGAGAAAAGTACCATGTTTTGTATAGAATAGATATGAACTATAAGGATAACCTCCGGGCCTAATGCATAGTCCTGCCAAGATGGGATTATTAATGATATAGTATAAGTTATCTAGTTGATAATCAATACTTATTTTCTCCACAATTTTTACCGGCGTCTCAATAAGCGGTATTCTCTTGACACCTATGCTGTAGGATTCGTTTACTAGTTTTGGCCCGCTGCTAATAATGGGCAATTTTTCCAAACCAGCTTGCCTATTATGTTTATGGTTGTCTATAGACTTAGGTCTCTGATATTTACAATAGAAGTATCCTGCATACCCCTTTACTAAATTGCAAACAACATCATTAATGCAATTGCTATGGATTAACAGATGGGCATGATTTGTCATTAACACAAAGCCATAAATACTTGAATGTGTGCTATGTAAAAACCTATTTAGCAAAAATAACAATCTACAATAATCCTCTCTTTTGAAAAAGATTTTATGCCCCTTTGTGCCCCTTACCAAAACATGATAAGAACTCATTTTATTTTCTGTCGCGACAGATAATGTATCTGTTGCGGTTTTGTGTGTTGCTGCAACGCGTTCAACTGCATGCTGTTCAACTGCTACTTGTGTTGCTGCAATCCTCTCTTTAACAAGATGTTGTGCTCCTGGCTGCCGTTCATTAATCCTCTCTGCAGCAAGAGGTTCAGCCGCCTTTTTTATAACTAGCTGAGTCTCCTCTCCGTTTAAAAAATAATCCTCCAATTTCATAACGCCATTTATTAAGATTATAATCAAATATTTATATAGCTCTACAGGCGTTACAATAAATAATTGCAGCGCTCGCATAATCTTAAACCCACATATCTCCCTCACAAACTTAATAGCGGTAAAAAAGTAGTGAAGATGGCAGGCGTGTCTATGGTATGAAAGGATATATACCACGCGCATCTGCTGTTCAAAGTTAATATTTTTTATCGCGACAAAAAAAATAGTTAGAGCTATTTATTTTTTATAATTTTGTGAGTGCTGCGTGGATGTAATTAGAACTAAAAACTTTATACAAAAACGCATTTTGTATAACAATCATTTAATAAGTAAAAAAGAAATAGGCTAAATAAAATTAATACATAAGATAAAGCATAACTTTATTCGTGAATCTCTGAAACTGCCACAAATGCAATCTATTACAAACGAAGAACTGAGGCTTCGTGTGCGAGAATTAGAAAAAGAAGTAGAAAAGCTCCAGTCAAAAATTAAAAAACAGAAATATGGTCTTGTTTGGCTAGACGTCAAAGAAGGCTTTGAAAAAGCGAGTGAAAACTCCATTCCAATCCTAGAAGAAATTAAGGATAAGGCCGTCATTAATCATGACGGTAAACCTACTCATATAATTATTGAGGGAGATAATTACCATGCATTAACTTGCTTAAACTATACCCACCAGGGCAAAGTAGATGTTATTTATATAGATCCGCCGTATAATACAGGTAAGGAATTTAGCTATAAGGATGCACGTTTTCTTAAAGAATTTCCAGATGGCACACCTGTCCCTCCTAACCATCCATATAGGCATAGCTATTGGCTATCGTTTATGGGCAAACGTTTAGAGCTAGCAAAAAACTTATTATCTGATAAAGGGGTATTGTTAATTTCTATTGATGATAATGAATATGCTAATCTTAAACTCCTTTGTGATAAAATTTTTATAGAAAAGAATTGTCTTTGCACTTTTTTCAGAAAGACGAAATCAATGACAGGTGATGACGGAAATGGGCTAAACATTCAACATGATTATATACTAGCTTTCGCTAAGTCAAAGGATAATTTTATGTTTTCTGGTGAGGAGAAAAATTTTTCAGCGTACAAGAACCCAGATAATGACAAAAATGGATCATGGTGTCCAGCAGACCCTAGTGCTAAGAGTGGTGGTCCTTCTACTTACTTTCCAATAAAAAATCCATATACCAATCTTGAGGATTACCCTCCTAAGGGAAGATTTTGGGCATTTTCGAAAGACACTCTTAAGGAAAATATAGAGAGCGGACGTGTAAAATTTAAAAGCGAGTATTCCACAAAGGAAAGAGGCTTTATTTTTAAAAGATACAAGGATAAATTAAAAACACAGCATAATGCTGTTGGCTCATTAACCTTTGTGGACAATATATACATGAACCAAGTTGCCACCACTGAACTTAACACCATTATGGGGAATAATGTTTTTCCTTATCCCAAACCAACTATTTTTTTACAAAAGCTCCTTAAATATAGTTCTAATGCAAATTCTGTTATTTTAGATTTTTTTGCGGGTTAGGAACAACCATGCAAGCGACCATGAAACTTAATGATGATGATGGTGGGCATAGGCAATGTATTTTAGTCCAGAAGAATGAGGGAGATAATCATATTTGTGAGGACATAACATATGAGCGTAATCGCAGAGTTATGCAGGGATATACAAATGACAAAGGAGAGGCTGTTAAAGGATTAGGAAACTCATTGAAATATTATCGTACTGCATTTGTTGGCAAGCATTTGCCTAAAGAGGCAACAGATACAGATAAGGTAATTTTATCGCAGAAGGCTGGCTGTCTTCTGGCTCTTGGAGAAAACACCTTGGATGAGATTGGAAGGACAGATTTTTATCAATTGTTTACTGATGGTAATCACCTGACTTGTATTTATTTCCAAGAGGATATAAGTAAGTTGGATGAATTTATTGATAAAATTAGATCTGTCGTGAAAACAAAACATATATCTAAATCCGTAATATATATTTTCAGCTGGAATACTGGAGAAGAATTTTCATCATTGTTTGAAGATATAAAGGGGACTGATATAAAACCTATTCCACAACCGATAATAGAAATATACAAGTCCATCAATCAATAATTGAAATAATTATCTAGATCTGGTATAGACATAAAATTAATATTAAATGAAACCATTAGAATTTCAGCAAGCCGCCATTGAGGAACTTCTAGAAAAATTTAAAATACTCTGGGCTACTAGAAATAAAAAATTAGATTTAGTTTTTAAGTCACCGACAGGCAGTGGAAAAACTTTTATGGTGACTAGTTTTATAAATGAATTGAACAATCAACCTGATTGGGATTTTGACAAAGCATTTGTGTGGATAACTTTCTCTGACGATTTAGCAATGCAAAGCCGAGGTAAGTTTTATGATTACTTTTCACATAGCTTAGGCAATAATTTACTGACAGTTAATGATTTTAGCAAAGGCATACTAAAAAAGAATGATGTTCTTTTCATGAATTGGCAGAAACTTGTTTCAAAAAAAGCAGAGGATAGATTATTAAGAAGACCACAAGATGAAAGAATGCAAAAGGAACAAGGATATTATTTTGAAGATATTGTCCAGAATACACAAAGCGAAGGACGCAACATTATCTTAATTATAGATGAAAGTCACGAGCATTTAACAGAATCTGCGTTTAGAGATGTTGTTAATCCGTTGGATCCTAGGGTAATCGTAAAAGTTTCGGCAACTCCTGAAACCATTCCTAATGCTAGTGATGTACAAAATAATAGAGCTGCCTATGTTGAAGTTAAAAGAGAAGATGTTGTAGCAGCAGGATTAATTAAAGGTCAGATTGTTTGTCAGACAGATGAAGATTTAAAGGAACATTCGGGAGAAGATCTAGATAAAGTTTTAATTGATTTAGCTGTCGCGAAAAAGAAAGAATTAGATTTACAAATATCGACAGCCGGCCTTAATGTTAATCCTCTGGTTCTAATTCAATTGCCTAATGATGATAATTCTGGCCCAGCTGGCATAAAAAACAAAGAATTAATTGTAAGGGAATATCTTAAAGAGAAAGGCATTCCAGACAATAAAATTGCTTGCAAGTTTGATGGAAAGTTAGAAAATATGGATACTATTGCAGAAAATTATGATGGTGTTGATTTTATGCTTTTCAAATTAGCGGCGGCTACTGGATGGGATTGTCCCCGTGCTCAGATCTTAATAATGTATCGAGAAATTATTTCTGCACAATTCCATACGCAGGTATTGGGAAGAATTTTGCGTATTCCCATAGTTCAAAAAAAATCTGATAAATCATTTTCTGAGGAAATAAGGAAGATATTCAATACAGGATATCTTTATACAAATTACAAGCGTAATGAGGTTGAAATTCCTGAACAAGATGGTAAAAACAAACCTAAAATATATACTGCAAAAAACAAATATGGGAAGGACGTTATTATAGATCAAAGGCTTCTATCTGATTTTATACCACGGACAAATAATGATGGTTTAGGAAATCCACAAGAATTTCAAAAAAGTTTTATAAAATCTTTGGATAATTATTTTAGCATCACAAGTGATAACATCCTTCCTGGAAAATGTCTTGAAAAAATCAAAAACAAAGGAATAGATATAAACACTAGATTTACAAATAAGGTCATCGTGAATGCTAAATTTGAAAACTTTGATAATATTGATACAGAGCTGAAAAGTAAAGGTTCAGAATCTGAATTTGAGGTTTCCAAAAATGATGTTGAAAAATTATTTACTTCTCTGTGTCCGCAATTATTAAGAGAACAGACGGAGGAGAGTATAAAAATTGGGAATATTGCTGCTTCATGGAGTCCATTAAAATCTGCTTTAAGAGTGTGGATGCTTAAGAGGCTATATCCAGATGCAGATGCTTGTTATAGGGTGTTTATAAAGGACATCCAAAAAGACGCTGCAAGCATATTTAGAAGATGTATAACACAGGCATTAAAAGATTATAGGCCGCTTTTAAATAAACAAGTGAAAGAGCGAATTGCAAAGGCTGCAGAGCAAAAGTCTGAAGTTTTTACTGTTCAAAAAGAGTATGCATATACAGAAGACTACGAAAAGATTAATGCAAATTATTGCGTATTGGAAGATGCATATTTTCCCAAAGAATATCTTGGTAAAAAGAATGAGTTAGAATTTGTAAATCTGCTTGAGCAGGGAGGGAAAGCCAAAAAAATAGAGTGGTGGTTTAAAAATGGCGATGAGGGAAAAGATTATTTGGCTTTCAAATACTTTAATTCTACCGACAAAAAGTATGAATTGTTTTATCCAGATTGGATTGTCAAATTTAAAAACGGGACGATAGGTATATTTGACACAAAAGCTGGGCAGACAACAGTATCTATTGAAACAAAAGACAAAGCAGAAGAACTGCAAAAGCGTTTGCTTAAACTCAATGATAGAAAGACAGCAAATAGTAATAATAAAGAAGATGCTGTACGCTATGTTGGCGGCATTGTTGTCAAAGCAAATGGAACGTGGAGGTGTAACAATAAACAGACATACAATTATAATCCTAATGATTTAAAAAATTGGATTCAGCTCAGTGATTTGCTGGATTGAATTTACTGGGTTGCTGCTGGCTCTGATAATCTGATAATTAAAAAAGTTCTGTTTTATAGGAAACATAACTTTTTTAATGTCTTGATAGTCAACACTAATAGCAACCCAGCAAAAATTCACTCTAGCAAAACTCAGCCCCGGCAAAGTTAAACCCCGAAACAACTTAACCTAGCAAAACTCACCCCAGCGATATTAGAACGTTGCACCTTAGGTTTGACCGACATATATCTTGGTTATTTAGCACAGATGCTTATTCCCACCTGTAAATCTTGTCTGAACGCCGCAGATGTTCAGCAATAGGGATTGAGCAAAGATCCCCTTGACGGGCGGCGGGAACGCTTTTTAAATCCACGCGTATTTCAGTGACGGTTTTTTCCAGACAGCCGGTAGATGGTCCTATAATTAGCACATTATCACCGACATGAAGCTCTCCGGCTTCTACAAGAACTTCTGCAACTTTAAGATTGGAGAAGTAGTTTGTGATTTTTGCAACGTACGTTTTTTTGCGTTTAGATTTATTACCGTAAACAGTGCTCCATTCTCCAAGACGCGCACCCATATAATAACCGTCCCAGAAGCCGCGATTGAAAACGCCGCTTAGCTTAGATTTTAGACCGGCTGCAAAATCGGGTGTATAAGTTCCTGCAAGTACGGCATCTGCAGCCTCTCTGTAACAAGAAGTTACAAACTTTACATACTCTGCGCTGCGGGCGCGGCCTTCTATTTTAAAGACAGAGCATCCCGCATCAATAATTTTATTAATGAATTCAATTGTACATAAATCCTTAGGGGACATTATGTACTTATTTTCAATATTAAATTCTCTTCCGGTCTCCAAATCTGAAACCTTATAACCGCGTCTGCACAGCTGATAGCATGAACCCCTGTTGGCAGATGCACCATACTCATCCAGAGAGAGATAGCACTTACCTGAGATAGACATGCAAAGCGCTCCGTGAACAAACATTTCCAACCGTACAAGCTTTCCACCCGGTCCGCAAATTTTTTCCTCTCTGATTCTCCTGCTGATTTCCTTAACCTGCGGCAACGTAAGTTCCCGCGCTAGTACAACAACATCTGCAAATTGAGAATAAAACTTTAAAGCCTCAAAATTTGAAACATTCAGCTGAGTAGAAATATGAACTTCAATTCCCATCTGCCGCGCCATTCCAATTACAGCCATGTCAGACGCAATCACTGCTGTAACTCCTGCATCCTTAGCAGCTTGCAGTGCCTTTTTTAGATAATCCGTTTCAGAATCATAGATTACAATATTCAGCGTCAGATAAGAGTTAATTTTGTGCTCCCGACAAATTTCAGTTATTTTTTTTAAATCTTCCGGCTGAAAATTATTTGCGGAATGGGAGCGCATATTCAAACTGCCCACTCCAAAATAAACAGAGTTTGCACCGCCTTGAATTGCCGCCATCAGGCACTCAAAGTTGCCGGCAGGCGCCATTATTTCTATTTGATTTTCAGGCATATAAATTACTCATAAATTTATGACAGAATCAAAATCCGTTTTATGATTTTTTCTCTCCGCTCTTTAAAACGGCCTCAACTTTCTTTACCACCATCATAGGAGTTATCTTTTCCAGACACTCATAATTTCCTTTATAGCAAGGTTTTGCACCATAGATTGTACAAGGCCGGCATGGCAAATCCAGTTGCACCGCATTATTTATATTTTGTCTGTACCCATAGTATCCGGCATAAGGATGAGTTGCACCCCACACGGAAACTACCGGCGTCCCCTCCAAAGAGGCAAGGTGCATATTTGCAGAATCCATGCTTACCATAACATTAAGATTCCTCATGAGTTCAAGTTCTTCAACCATTGTATGCTTTCCGGCAACTACTTCTGTATTAGGATATTTTGATGCCCAACTATTTAATACGGCAATCTCTTTTTCTCCCCCTCCAAAAAGTGAAATTTTGTTTCTGCCCCCATTGTTATCTCCGCTTAGAATTTTCACCACTTCCTCCATTTTCTCCAGCGGCCATGTCTTTCCTTTGTGTCCCGCAAAGGGTGCAATGCCAATTTTCATCATATCTGTTGACAGGTGAGCCCTCTCTTCAATTGGTCTCCCGGCAGAAGCAAAGTGAATATCAGTTAGTCCAAGTTCAACCAGAACTTCCTCCATGCACCTCTGACTCTCAATAATTGGTTTTAGAATTTTATTTTTTTTCCTGATAATTTCTCTTCTTTGCTCATGATGTTTATTTATCACACGGCATCTGACGTCGTGCCCAAACATTCCAAAGCGCAAAACCTTTGTTCTTAAAACATCGTGAATATCAGCAATATCCGTTATTTCATATTTGCCTGCAATTTCGCCGGCAAAATGCAGCAGTTTCCAAAATCCGCCGCAATAATTTGGAGATTTTTTTTTAGTATCTATCGGGATAAAAAAAAGATTTGCATCGCCGCTGAACATTGGTTCATATCGCGGCTGTGAAAGCATATAAAAATTTATTCCGGGATTCCGGCGGGCGTACTCCTTTACAAGAGGTGCCGCAATTGCCACATCTCCAAGGGCAGAGAGCCTTATGACCAAAATATTTTTCTGCCTATTTTTTGCCACCGCCGTAAAGAACTGGATTAGTAGAGGGGTCATTGTACATCTTCATCTGCTTATAGACTTTCATATATTTGCGTCCCTCTTCTATATCTGTAAGCAACTGATCTATAGCTTTTCCAAGGTCTATTTGCTGAGTAATAAGGACACTGAGCTTCTCTTGACATTTCTCCTTGTGCTCCTTACCGGCATCAGTCCTTACTGCCTCTTCATGCATATGATAAATTTTAATAGCCAGTATGGACAAGCGGTCTACCGCCCATGCGGGAGTTTCTGTATTTATTGTTGCACCCGCTTGCGGTTTAATGTCCTTGTATTTATCTAAAAACCAACTGTCTATCATCTCCACCAAATCTGTGCGGTCTTGATTTGATTTATCAATGCGCCTTTTTAGTTTTAATGCATCCGCCGGGTCAATCTGCGGATCTCTTATAATATCTTCCAAGTGCCACTGAACAGTATCAATCCAGTTTTTTAAATACAAAAAATATTCAATGCTTCTTTCTTCATATGGGTTCTGAATAGGCGCATCTACATCATTGTTTTTATGGTAGTTATCTATGCACCTGTTAAATATCTTATTGCACTTTTCTGTAAAACTCATGTAAGTATCAATTATAAAATTTGTTTAAAGTAATATTCTAAAAAACAGCTAAAGTATCCCTTTGTAATCTAGTTTATTCTGGTAATAAGGGTATTGGCGTATTTAGTCATTTGCGCTTTTTGAGCAGCCGTCAGTTTTAATTTCTCAAGTGTTTCCAGCGCTTTATTGTAATTCTCGGCGATAGCTTTTTCTGCATTGTCCTTAACTCCCATATCTTCAAAGAATTGCCTGACTTTTGAGATTTTTTTCTTGCCGGCGGATTCAGGTATCATAAGCAATTTGCTTAAATCTTTTTTCTGTTTGCTGTTGGCAATGTTATAACAATTTACAAGCAGCCATGTCTTCTTGTTGTTAAGGATGTCTCCTCCAATTTTCTTCCCAAAAACCTTCTCATCCCCAAATGAATCCAGATAATCATCTTGAATCTGAAAGGCAAGACCAAGCTGCAGGCCAAATTGATATAGACCGTCACATATAGAATCCGGAGCTCCTGCTATCAGCGCTCCAAGTTTTGCAGAACATGCAATCAAAACACCGGTCTTAAGGGCTATCATCTTCATATAGTCCTCTATCTTAATGGATTTCATGTACTCAAAATTCATATCATATTGCTGACCTTCACATACTTGCATGGCTGTCTTGCAGAACAGCTCCATTGTGGAGTGAAGCTTGCCCCAAGGTGCATTTGCAAGCAGGACGTAAGAATCTATGCACATTGCATCTCCTGATAGGATAGCAATATCGCTGTTCCATTTTTTATAAACTGTCTTTTGGCCGCGTCTTAATGATGCTTTATCCATAATATCATCATGGATGAGCGTGAAACTGTGAAACACCTCCAAAGAAAGGGCAGGAAGAATGATACTGTCATCAATTTTATCGCTAAACAAATTATACGTTGTCAGACAAAATCTTGGGCGCAGTCTCTTTCCTCCTATTGAGAGCATATATTCCAGCGGCTTGTATAGAAGTTCAGGCTCTTTATCCCAGTCCAGCTTTGTAATGGCCTTATCTATAATTGAGTTAAGTTGTTTCATTGCTTTCATATATGGCAAAGTTAATTGTTTTTAAACAAATTGCTAAATTCGCACCCTATGAAAGCCACCGTTGTTAAACATACCGGCAGTCATTATCTGCTCTCTAAGTTGCCGGAGTGGAATTTATTTCCTGCTGTCATAAAAGGGAAAATGAGATTGGAAGATTTGGAGTCTACCAACCCCATAGCTGTTGGAGATGTGGTTGAATATGAGGGTGTTGATTCTGGAAGAAAGGGAGACGCGGGTAATAGTGCGAATAGAGGAATGTGCACAATCAAAGAAGTGATGCCGAGAAAAAATTGTATTATCAGAAAGTCAACAAATTTATCCCGACAGAATCATGTTATTGCCGCAAATCTGGACAGAGTTTTTTTAACAGTCACTTTGGCGGACCCGCAGGTGAAGCTGCAATTTATTGATAGATTTCTGGTTACGTGCGAGGCCTACGGAGTGCCTGTTACAATTTTGCTTAATAAGGCGGATATTTATTTGCAGGAAGGAGAGGCTGTCGGGAGTAAAAAAATATCCGGGCAAGAGAGAAAGAATATAAAAATTCAGGCTGAGAATTTTAAAAATATTTATTGCGGCGCCGGATATGAAGTGTTGGAGGTGTCTGCTATCACAGGACTGAATATAAGTGTGTTAGAAGAGTTGTGTAAAAACGGAGTGGTGCTGTTTAGCGGTCAGAGCGGAGTTGGAAAATCTTCTTTGATTAATAGGATGGATCCAAATCTTGACTTGAAGACAGCAGAAATTTCTGCGGCACATCTCCAAGGGAAACATACTACTACTTTTTACCAGATGCATCCTCTTGCAACGGGAGGGTTTGTAATAGACACACCCGGTATCAGGGGCTTTGGCCTTGTCAATTTTAAAAAAGAGGAGCTGAGCAATTATTTTCCTGAGATGTTAAGGGTGGAAAATGACTGTAGGTTTGCTCCGTGCACTCATACTCATGAACCGGGATGTGCTGTTAAAGCAGCCGTTGAGAAGGGGGAAATTTCTGCAGAAAGATATTATTCATATCTTGCTATGCTAGAGGAAGATACAAAGTATAGGGCATCGGAGGATTAATGCAAAACGGTAACTGCGTATAACGTTAAGCATCCAAAACACTAACAATTTTTATGAACAACATCAAGAAAATAAATAAGAGCGTATTGGCTTTAGCTTTTCCAAGCATTCTTGCCAATATCACCGTTCCTCTGGTTGGAATGGTTGATCTTGGTGTTGCGGGTCGGCTTGGAGACGCGGTTGCCATTGGGGCAATGGCAATTGGTACAATGTTGTTTGATTTGCTCTATTGGAATATGGGTTTTCTAAGAGTGGGAACCAGCGGCATGATTGCACAGGCCTATGGCAGAAAAGATTTTGCGGACGTTATGAAAGTATTTTCCCAGGGGCTTGGAACTGCAATAATTATTGCTCTGTTAATCTGGATAATTCAGTATCTGTACATAAATCTTGCACTGCTTGTGATTCCTTGCTCCCCGGAGGTTGCGGCACTGGCAAAGGAGTATTATTTTATAAGAATATGGGCTGCTCCTGCTACACTTTCACTATTTGTTTTTAAGGGGTTTTTCATTGGAATGCAAAATGCAATAAGTCCGATGATAGCGGATATAACAGTTAACGTTGTAAACCTGCTTGCCAGCATTTGGTTTGCATTGCACATGGGGTTGGGTTTCCGCGGAATAGCATTTGCCGTTTTGCTTGCTCAATATACAGGACTGATTCTCTGTATTATACTCATGACAACTTATTACAAGAAACTCTTTAAATATTTTGATTTTCATGAGAGCCTCAGGCTAAAACACCTAAAAAAATTCTTCTCCATTAATGGAAATTTATTTGTCCGTTCTCTTTGCTTCCTTGGCATCTACGCCGGATTTACCTCATTTTCCGCAAATTACGGAGATGAACTTTTGGCGGTCAGCACAATCATGATGAAGTTGCTGCTTTTGTATTCATTCTTCATTGACGGTTTTGCTTTTGCGGGAGAAGCTTTATCCGGAAAATATATTGGCGCGCAGGATAGAAAATCTTTAAAGATTTCCGTTAAGATCATTTTCTGGTGGTGCGGGGGAATAGCCTTTATATCGACACTTTGTTATATTTTTGGCAGCAAGGCAATGGTGATGATGTTAACAGACAGCAAACAAGTAATTGAGGACTCCGTTCCGTTTTTGCCATGGCTTTGGGTGATGCCGGCCGTCAGTTGTATTGCATTTACATGGGATGGAATTTTCATTGGAGCAACGGCAACCAAAGCTATTATGTATATTATGCTTATTGCGGCGGTGGCTTTCTTTGCATCTTACGCCCTGTTAAAAGGGATAATGGGTATCCAAGCGTTGTATGTTGCCTTCATGTTACATAACCTTATTAGAACGGTTTTAATGAGCATAACTGCGCATAAGCAAGTTTTTGCCAAGGTAAAAGTTAAATAATTAATGTCTTTTCTGCAATTTGCTTTCAATTTGTAAGCAAAAAAAAGTATCAAAAAAAATATATCCACACAAAATAC
>DAONEN010000040.1:0-13411 GCA_035403105.1 Candidatus Egerieousia sp.
TCACTTTGTTCCATGAACATCACCTTGTCCACTGCATAGATGACGGAACCGGCGCGGTAAAATATGCCGTATGTTCAGATAACTGTGATTGTTCCGTTGAAGACCAGCACGCACACTTCTATTGTATTAAATGTCACAAAACATTCTGTTTTAAGGGCTTGCCTGTCCCAATAGTTAAGCTTCCCACTGGGTTTGAGGTGCAAGATGTCAACTACGTAATTAAGGGCCTATGCCCTAATTGCTCCGGAAAATAGGCCTACTTACTTATCTATCTGGAGTGACCGACGGGATATTCTTTTCGGAAAATTTGATGACGGTAACCGCACCGCCGGAAATTTTAAATAATCTTTGATTAGTTTTTGAAGAACGCAAACCTCCAAGCTCCTCTACATAGGGTCCAAGTTTTATGTAATCAAATGTTTTACAGTATAGAGATTTTGACAAACAACCAGCATCAATGAAACCGACTGATCTGCATGAAGATTGTGCATTGTTAGTATCCGGCAAAGTTGAACGTCCGGAGTACCAGCCAATTTTTACACTATTATAATTTGCACGGATAAAATTTGCAAACTGCACAACCGCCTCTGGTTCAGCATCTCCCCCCATGAAGCAAAAACATGTGATATCCGCCCCGTATCTATTCATTAATATCCCGACGGTTTCCTCATTCAACTCATCACCCCTGTCCTCCCACAACCATTTACTGTGACACCCGGGACATTTGACAGGACATCCGGAAATATTAACTGCCAGAGTTACCTCATCTGGTATCTCCTGGCAGACTATATCATAATTGAAACATTTCAGCATCCCTCACAATCCCCCAAAACGAAATATTACTTTTCCGCCATAACTTGTTCAGAAACCTTTGCCTCAGCAACTGTCTCCTTATTAGCAGACTCAGCGGAAGCAGATGCTTCATCTACAAATATGCTCTTTTCTATTTCTCCTTTATCTTTTGCATAATATCTTCTTGCCGCCTCTTGCTGACGTGCTACAGAGAAATTGCTGACACGCTTCATGTAACCGATTACTCTGGTTAGATAATCAAGATTTTTGCTATGACAATTGGGGCACTCCGTTAAGAAACGTTTATCAATATGCCCGCAATCATTGCATACAGTATTAGGGATGTTGTAAGTGAAATAGTTACACCCCTCTTTGGCAGCCACAACAAGCAACTGCCTGTACTGAGATTTTGAAAGATGCTCATCCAAATTCACATGCAATGCAGAACCGCCAGTCAAGTGCTTAATATATTTTTCTCCATGCATCTTAAATTTGTCAATGATGTTTGAAGACTGATCTTCAACAATATAAAAGTAACTGTTATAGCAATCTCTTGGCACTTTATATCCATCCTCTCTATCCCATTTAGCATGTTTAACTCCAACGTTTTCTGCCGGAATCATCTCACAATTAAACAACGTATCTTTTGTGCGATACCTCTTATTGTATTTCTCAATCAATCCTAAAACCTGTTGAACAAATGTAGCATAGTATTGATTGTCCGTTATCTGAATTCCAAGAAATTCAGCAGCTTCTACAAGCCCGTTGATTCCTATTGTTAAATATTGTCTGCCGATACTTATAAAGCCTGCATCAAACAAAGGAAGCATTCCCTGCTTCTGCAATTCTTTTAAATTTTCATTATAACCAAGCTGAACTTTGTGAACGGTATCTACAATATCCTCCAGAAATTCCATGTATTTTTTTCCGTTCTTTACGGCATATTGTATGCAGCGGTTAAGATTTATAGTCAGCACACTCTTTGAACCGGTTGATACTCCTCCGGCGCCAAGCGTATAACTGAATCCGTTATCTTGAATTTCATTTCTAAGTCTGCAACAGCTTGATAATGAGTCTGCATTATCACTCATGTAAGTGAAGAAAGAGTGCCCTTCTGAATACATCTCCGCAGTAAAGTCCGCCCACTCCTGATCCTTTGCATCACCATTTTCCGTAAGCAGCGCCATTGTCTCCACGGGAAAAGTAAGCACAGTCTTGGTGCGCTCTTTATTGAACCATTTCATAAACTTCTTCTGAAGCCATGAAAGAGATTCCCAATCCGGTTTAGTACCATCAGGAAATTTGAATTCCCCAAACAGACTCTCAAAATAGTAGCGGTCATAATATGCTACGTTCCAGAATATTGCCTGGAAGTTGCGAGCACCGGCAGGTTGATTTATTGAATAAACAACTTGCTCAAAACAATCTGTAATAACTTTCTCTACTGTTCTCTTTTTTGCAGAAAGATCAACAATTTTATCTGAATGCTTATAATAGTCCGTACCGTATTCTTTACCCACAAAGTAATTCATGTACATAAGGAACTCCGGTGTTGCGCATGCACCGCTCAGCATACTGGAAACAATGAACACCAGGTTCACAAAACCGCCGCAAAAAGATTTAAGATTTGTTGGCTTTAAAGCATTTCCTCCAAGAGAAGTTGTGCCGCTTAAAAGCCACGGGTACATGGTTATGCTAGCGCAATAATTTGCAAGACTGGTCTCATCATTTTTGTAAATAAAATGACTATTGAGAAGACGCATATACTTGTCTGCAAACTCTTTCCCAAACATATCTTTCAGACGGTCTGTAAGCAATCTTCTGTTCAGACGGATGAATCCGGCCTTTGGAATTTCCCCAATAAGCGTAGCTATATTTTTCTTCTCAACATTTGCATTTGCATCATACTTGCTGCCGGTTGCAGCATTCTCCGCCTTACAGTAATTAATTAGAAACTCCAATCTGTCGCGAACTTCTCTATCCTCTGTATGGCTCTGTCTATAAAGCATATATGACTTTGCGGCATCAAAATACTTCTCTGTCATCAATGCTTTCTCCACCTGATTCTGAATCTCTTCCACGTTCATGTTGTTGGATACTCTCACATGGGAAAGAATTGCCGTTAAATCCTCATCCGCAGCAAAGGCCCCAACAGAAAGAAATGCTTTGTTGATTGCATTTTTAATTTTTTCAACAGAAAAATTTTCGCGGTTTCCGCCGCGTTTTACAATTTGAATTTCCGAGCTGCCCATGATTTTGTTTAAGTATGCATCTACAAAGTTATTTAATATTGACTATAGGTAGTGAACATTTTTTCAACAATAAGAAAATTGTATTACATTTGCCTTTGCAAACGCAACAGGGAACGCTGTGAAAATCGGCGACAGTTTCCGCTGCTGTAAATTCCAAGGAAGTTTTGGTTCTCTTTGCCACTGGTTATTTACTGGGAAGGCGCCAAGATGGGATAAGTCAGAAGACCGGCATTTGCAATTATGCAGTGAATTGTACCTGCGGAAAACGGGAAAAATTTATCTTATGATTTATTATATGAAAAAATTATTGTTGTGTGCGTGCACTGTGTGCATGCTGCTGAGTTTTTGTACTTTACAAAGCTGCAGTAAAAATGATGACGAGCCGTCCTACAACCTGGCCACGCTTACATTTGAAACCATGAAATCATCCATGGTTGCCTCCGACGAATATGGTACAAACCTATACGGGAAAAAATATTATTGGATGGATGACAGTACCGGGCTATGCTCCAAATGCAACGGAGACCAGTACTACAGCGGCGGAATAGCAGTCTCAAATTTTAACAAAATGGATTTATCATCCATCCCAAACAATGATTGGTGTAACTATCAAATGGATGTCTATTACAAGAACAAAGCAGGATACCCCGGGTACAATAATTCCAAAAATTGCGCAGTCTCTTATGGCTACAAGAGTAGTTTTGGAGAGGGTCCGACTATGTACTTCAGTGATACCGATACCACGCAACGCGTTATAGATCACTTGTATATATGCAATACAACTTACGGCTACTACTCGGCGGCAGTAGATGATGTTTTTGGAGTTGGAAAGAATCCAATGACGGCAGCCAACAAAGGATGGTTTAAAGTTACGTTCAAAGGAATTGATAAAAATGGGAATACCACCGGTAGCGTAGATGCCTATCTGGTTGATTATTACACTTCTACAAAAGGGCCTCTTACTGAATGGCAGCTTGTAAATTTGTCTTCCTTGGGAAGAATCCACACTCTATATATTGACATGAGCAGTTCAGACACAGGAACTTACGGAATAAACAATGGGACATATTTTGCAATAGACAACATTTCAGTCCGCATAGACAAGGGGACAACGCCAAAGGCAAAAGCCCCTATTTTCTAAAGAATCAGTTGTTTGTTTTATAGTTAATTTAAAAAGGCTTTAACGTGCGGGCTTGCAAATTTCTGATACTCACCCTTTTATTAATCCCGACAGTTTTATTGTCCGGAACGGCGGCAGCTCAGGATAATCAACTGTTGCCCAAGAAATTCTCAAAGAATTCTTTGGACAGCATGCAGTATCTTCATCCCGCAGTTGTGATTGCGGACAGAGCTCAGATTAAAATTATTCCCGCACAGACTCTGCATGGAAAGGAATTGGAGAAGCTGAGCGTTCACTCTGTTGCGGATGCTATCAGATATTTTTCCGGAGTTCAGATTAAAGACTACGGAGGAATTGGCGGACTTAAAACCGTGAATGTCAGAAGTATGGGAAGCCAGCACGTTGGAGTTTTTTATGACGGAATAGAATTGGGAAACGCGCAGAACGGAATTATAGATTTAGGAAAATTTTCTCTGGATAACATGGAGTCCGTCTCTCTTTATAACGGACAAAAGAGTTCCATTTTCCAGAGTGCAAAAGATTTTGCTTCTGCCAGTTCTGTTTATCTTCAAACCAGAGTTCCGATTTTTGAAAATTATTCCACAGACAAACTGTCGGGAATAAAAAATTTTAAAGCTTTTAATAATTTAAAAGTGACTTTAAAAGGAGGGTCTTTTGCAACTGTCAATCCCTCCGTTTTGTGGGAGCATAAACTGTCTGAAAAAATCAGCAGCTCTGTAAGCGCAGAGTATTTATACACCAGCGGACGATATAAATTTACATATAAAAAGTCCGGCGGATATGAAACAACTCAGTACCGACATAATGGTGATGTTCAAGCATTTAGAGTAGAGACGGCATTGTTTGGAAAGGGGAAGAACGGAGCTTATTTAGATGATATTGCGCGCAGCGCAGAGTGGAATGTTAAAAGTTATTATTATGATTCCCGCCGCGGTTATCCGGGAGCATCAGTAAGACAGGAACCGGGTAAATTTATTAACGCAGACAGGCAGTGGGACAAAAATTTTTTCGCGCAAGGCTTGTGGAGGAAAAATTTCTCATCTTTTTACAGCATGATGTTAAAGGGTAAATACTCTTATGACTGGCTGCATTATCTCTCTGATCCAAGGAAAGATGTGAGCACAATGTACGTGAACAACCACTACAAGCAGCATGAACTTTACACTTCAGTTGCAAATGATTTTAGAATTTTCAAATGGTGGAATATAAATCTCTCCGCAGATTTTCAATGGAATAAACTTAATTCTGACATGTTGAATTTTGTCTATCCAAAACGATATTCTTTATATGCAGCGGCAGCCACATCCCTGAGATTCAGCAGGGTAAAAGTACAAGCCAGTCTGCTGTATAATTTTGTAACTGAGGATGTTAAGAGCAGTTATACGGCTGCCAAGGATAGAAACAAATTTACTCCGGCGGTTGTTGCCTCTTATGCCCCGTTTGATGATGTAGATTTAAACTTGCGGGCATTTTATAAAAAAGTTTTCCGTATGCCAACACTGAATGATTTGTACTACACGTTTGTGGGAAGCGTAAACTTGGAGCCGGAAGTTGCTGAGCAATACAATCTTGGAGCAGGATATAAAAAAGAGTGGAAGAGCGGTTTTTTAAGAAATTTCACTGCTGATGTTGATGTCTATTACAATGAAATCCACAATAAAATAATTGCAATGCCTGCATCTAACCAGTTTAGATGGACTATGGTAAATCTTGGTTATGTGGAGATTAAGGGGATTGACGCTGCTGTTTCCGGAGAATGTGCAATAGGCAAGGCAAGAATAAGTGCAAGATTAACCTATACATATCAGAAGGCGCAAGATTTTACAGACAAGAGCAGCAGCTACTATGGGGGACAAATTCCTTATGTTCCTTGGAACAGCGGTTCTCTAATTCTTGGCGGCGCATATGACGGATGGGAGGCAAATTATAGTTTCATATATACCGGAGAACGTTATACCTCTCAAGCAAATACGATTGAGAATCATGAGCGGCCTTGGTACACCAGCGATTTTTCTCTAACTAAAAATATTAATAATGTCAGGCTTACTGCGGAGATAAACAATATTTTTAATCAGCAATATGAAGTTGTAAGGTGTTACCCTATGCCGGGGATTAATTTCAGGTTTATTGTAAGCGTAAGTTTTTAGTGAACGTAAGTAATTAAAAAGAGTGAAAAGAATTTTAAAAACATATTGTAATTATACAAACAGAGGGTACCCGTTTACACTTGTAATGCTTTTACTATATGCTTGTTGCACAACCGTACAAGGATGCAG
Organism: Candidatus Egerieousia sp.; assembly: GCA_035403105.1. Taxonomy (GTDB): domain Bacteria; phylum Bacteroidota; class Bacteroidia; order Bacteroidales; family UBA932; genus Egerieousia. Next base: position 6,462 of record DAONEN010000040.1, read on the forward strand.
AAAGATGGAAGAAATTGTTCCGTCAGTCAACACCTCTGTCACCTCCGGCTACAATGCAAAAAATATTCAAGGCATATACTTGCTAAATGAGGGGAACATGGGAAGCAACAAAGCATCGCTGGATTACTTTGATTATCAGAGCGGTATATATTACAAAAATATTTTTCCAAGCATAAATCCTACGGTTTCACGTGAACTTGGAGATGTCGGAAATGATATAAAAATTTATGGCGGAAAAATTTACGCTATCATAAATTGTTCTAACTATTTGGAAGTAATGGATGCCGCAACCGCAAAACACATTACCGCTATCTCAATTCCAAACTGCAGATATCTTGCCTTCCACGGAGGTTATGCTTATGTAACTTCTTATGCGGGCCAGGTCTCCATAAATCCTAATGCACGCAAGGGATACATTGCAAAAATAGACACAACTTCTCTTGCAATAACAGACACTCTTACAGTTGGTTACCAGCCGGAACAAATGACAGCCGCTGGGGATAAAATGTATGTTGCAAATTCGGGAGGGTACATGGCTCCAAATTATGACAGAACGGTCTCTATCGTTAATCTGAATAGTTTTAAAGTTGAAAATACTATTGATGTTGCAATTAATCTTCATGCAATGCAGGCAGATTCCTACGGCAATGTTTACGTTTCATCAAGCGGAGATTACAACGGCACCGGGTCTGATATTTATGTGATAAACACCGCAAGCGGAAGCGTGGTAGGGAAACTTGGAATAGCTTGTTCTGAGATGACATTATGCGGAGATTCTTTATATGTGCTGGGCAATGCATATAATTATGCAACAAGCAAGCATACACCGTCTTATGTGATTTATAATATAAAGACAAAACAAAAATCTAGCAGCAACTTCATAACTGACGGAACAGATTTAAAAATCAAAACTCCGTATGGCATTGCAGTAAATCCGGAGACAAGAGAAATTTTTATAACCGATGCCGGAGATTACGTAACTCCCGGAACTTTATACTGTTTTACTCCCTCCGGGGTAATGAAGTGGAGTGCAACAACGGGAGATATTCCCGCTCATATTGCATTCACCAAAAGCAGATTACAGAGTGTCGGAGAATTAAATCCCGGGGAGGAAAACGCCGCCGCTTATTGCAATAAAATTTATGAATTTATGCCGGCTCCCGGACAATTTGTGAATGAAGGATACATTGCAACAACCATGTCCGCCGCCTGCTCTTATGCCCTTAGCAGACTAAAACAGAAAACGCTTGTATCTCTTGGAGGATTTGGAGGATACATAATTGCAGGATTTGACCACGCCGTACAAAATGACGGAGGTTACAATATTGAGATTCTTGGAAATGCTTTTGAGGGCTCTTCTGAACCAGGAATCGTATATGTAATGCAAGATTCCAACGGCAACGGATTGCCGGATGACACTTGGTATGAACTTGCAGGGAGCGAATTCTCAAAGGGCACTACAAACCGCAAATACTCTGTAACTTATACAAAGCCTGCCTCTTTGACTGCAAACATTCCATGGAGTGATTCGGACGGCAAGAGCGGAGTCATTGGACGGAACACCTATCACTCACAAGATTATTATCCGGCATGGGCAGTGACAGGCGCTGTTGTTTACGGTAACGCAGAAATCGCGGGCAGCGCAATTAAATTTACGGGCACTCGCCTTCCGGATAACAATAAAGAAAACGCAGCTGCTTCTTGGATTAACAGTGCTTTTGATTGGGGCTACGCGGATAACTTTAGCTTAATTGACCGTCTTGCAGCCGCCGACCCCGCAAATAATCCGCATGCGTTATCCCAAGCTAACTACTTCAAAATAAGCAATGCAATAGACCCTAACGGGAATGCCGTCTCACTAAAATATATCAACTTTGTAAAAGTGCAGACCGGCGTTAACTGTCGGGGCGGATCGATTGGAGAGGAGAGCACAGAAGTATGCTGCATAAAAGACTACAATCTGATTAAGTGAATTTAATAGGCGTCGGACATTCAAGTCTAAGAAATTTTAAGACATAAGCATTTGCATGACTTTATCTCCGTAATTTTTTGATACAGGTATCTCCGGGATTTTGTCAATCCCCATATCCAGAACAAGACCGTCTTTTGTGCGTTTTGCCACCTTAACTTGGTCAAAATTAACAATGAAGGATCTGTGAGTCCTTATGATATTTGTCTCCTTAAATTTGTCCTCCATATTCTTAAGGGTGTTCCTCAAAAGATAATTTGCTACTCCCTTCTTCCCCAAATACCATATTTCCACATAATTATCCGCAGATTCCAAATAAATAAGAGACTCTTTTTTAATTGAGAGCTTCATTTCCCCTTTGTCATCATAAAAAATAAGCGCATTATCTTTTTTCCCGACAGTTCCGTCTGCAATATTTTTCCCTGTTTGTATTGCAGCGCTGATAAGCTCATTTTCTTTCTCTTTTGCCTCCTTAAGAAGCCTGTTTTTTTCCTGCAAAGCAAAGAAGAGATGAGAAATGAAATAAGGAATTAAAATTATAAGCGCCGTATTTTTTGCAGAAGGCTTTAAAACATTCCAATAGTTTCTTGGCTCTGCCAGTGAATAGGAAATAAAAGTATATATAGCCGCCATTGCAGAAATTTCCACAATAATCCATATACCATAAGACCAATATGGAATTGTATGTTTCTTGCCATGGTGGTACATTATAGTCCTGCTAATTGCAACTATAACAACCCCGGTGAGTGTAAGAAGGCTGGAATATAAAAAATAAACAAATCTTGAAATTTTATACCATTCAGCAGAATTAAAGGGGGTATAAAGGTTAATGAAAAAGAGAGCAAAAAGCGCAGTGAACACCACAAGTTTTATGATGTTGTCTTTTCTATAGATGCAAGCGGGAATATTTCTTGTTAAAAATCCTCTCATAAATATTTCTTGCCGTCCGTGGGCGCCAGCATACAAAGTTAAGACTTAATTGCATATTTGGCCCCAAATAAGCCAAATTCATCCCGTGAAAATCACTTTTATCCCTTTTATTTCCGGCGTGCCACTTTTATTTTGAAAATAAACTGTCGGGAATTTTATTTGCTGTGTTTCTATAAAAATTCTATTATGACAAACCTTGCCGAGCGTACAAAGGAGCTTAATAAATTATTCTCTTTTGAGAAAGAAAATCTTGTTGATGATTCTAAAATTGAAATGATTCCACGCCATTTCTCTGAAAGGCTGGGGAAAGAAGACACTGATTCACTGCAGATTGGAATGCCTTCAACCGACTTTTGCGCCAATAATGAGACCGAAATAGTAGAGAACAGAGAGTTTGATTATGTGATTTTTAAACCGCAAACTTCCGGAGAAGAGACAGATACAAATACGGGAGGATCAAAAGAATGCATTATATTGCTGCACGGGCTGAATGAACGCTCCTGGGAGAAGTATCTCACTTGGGCAGAGGACCTTACAATAAACTGCAATCGCCCGGTCATTTTATTCCCGATGGCATTCCACATGAACAGGACGCCCACATCCTGGTGCGCGCCAAGAATTATGATGCCATGGTCCGCTAAAAGAAGGGTATTGTTTGCGGGAGTAAATAATTCCACTTTCTGCAATGTTGCGTTAAGTTCCCGCCTATCTATCTGTCCGCAAAGATTTTATGTGTCAGGCAGAGAATCTGTTTATAACATTGCTCAATTAGCAAGAGATATAAGAGACGGAAAAATTTTAGATAACGGAAAGAAAATATTTTCACAAGATTGCAGAATAGATTTCTTTGCCTATTCAGTTGGAGCTTTATTGGCGCAGATTATTCTTATTTCTAATCCCGACAGTAATTTTTCCAACAGCAAACTATGCACTTTTTGCGGAGGCTCAATTTTTAAAGACATGGATGGCAGCTCAAAAGACATTGTTGACAGTGAGGCTTTTGAAAAAATCCACAATTATTACTGTACAGAGTTTATTAAAACTTGCGGAGACTTTATTCATGATGCCTACAAATCTTTGATAACGCCTGATTGCCTTAAGCAAGAGAGAGAGTCTTTCTTTACAAAAGCGCGCAGCAGAATAAAAATGCTGACTCTTAAAAAGGACAAAGTCATCCCAACATTTGGAGCACTACATGCTGTCGGGATAAATAATACATGTCTTGTAGAGGAAATGGATTTCCCATTTGAATATTCTCACCAGATACCTTTCCCGGCGCCGCACTCTGCATCTTTGAAAATGAGGGAGTTGCTGCCGGATACTGTTTACACAAGTTTCAGGCGCGTTTTTGACGCGGCGGAGAGGTTCCTTAGGTAGTTTCCCCCTGTTTCAAGCAGTCTGCCGCAATTGGGTTTATTTTCACTACCTTTGCCGCTGGTAAGAGTCAAAGGAAACAGATGGAAAAACTATCAGATCTCAAGACCGGTGAGAAAGGCGTTATTGTTAAAGTCCACGGACACGGCGGGTTCAGAAAAAGGATTGTGGAGATGGGCTTCATTAGAGGGAAAACCATTGAGGTTGTTCTTAACGCCCCCCTTAAAGATCCAATTGAGTATAAAATTCTAGGTTACAACGTCTCTCTCAGAAGAAGCGAGGCGCGGCAAATTGAAGTTATTAGCACAGAGGAAGCGGCACATCTTGCGCGCGAACATGATTCTGATGCGCAGATGAGAAGTGCAAGATGCATTGGATGTACTGTTGCTAACTGCAAATTCAAAGCTTATAATCAAAACTTTACAGATTCCGGAGAAGATGAGCTTGCGCGCGGCGCAAGAGAAAAAAGCAAGGAGATTAGCATTGCCCTCGTCGGAAATCCAAACTGCGGAAAAACAAGTCTATTTAACATTTCCAGCGGCGGACATGAGAAAGTTGGCAATTACAGCGGCGTAACCGTTGATGCAAAACAGGGCTCTTTTTACTTTAAAGGTTATCATATAACTTTAACAGATCTCCCGGGAACTTACTCAATATCAGCTTATAGCCCGGAGGAAAAATATGTCCGCAATAATATCATCAATCAAAAACCGGATGTTATCATAAACGTTGTGGACGCTACAAATCTGGAACGCAATCTGTTTTTGACAACACAGCTTATTGACATGAACCTTAGAATGGTGATTGCATTTAATATGTTTGATGAGCTGGAAGATCACGGAGACCATGTAGATTACAGAGAGTTGGAGAAACTGCTTGGAGTACCTATAGTCCCGACAGTCAGTACAGAAAAAATGGGAATCTCAGAGTTGTTCAGCACTGCCATACAGGTATATGAGGAGGCTGACTTTGTCAGGTCCACTGATGCCAGCGGGAAGTACCCTTTAGAAAAGTCAAAAGATATAAGAAAAAATATTAATTCAGGACTCAAGGTTGCCGGAGTTACAGCTGTCTTAAAGCACATTCATGTTAATCACGGTCCGGTGTTGGAGAGAAGTTTTGACAGGATAAAAGCGGAGATTTACAAAAATCCAAATGCAATGGATGAGTTCACTCCGCGTTTTCTTGCAATACGTATTCTCCAAAGAGACAAACAAATAGAGGAATTTGTGGCCAAATTCCCGAATCACGCGGATATATTCCGCGTAAGAGATGAAGAGGTTGCAAAAGTGGAAAAAGAGTTGCACGACACTCCGGAAAACGCTGTAATGGATGCAAAATACGGCTTTATAGACGGGGCTCTAAAAGAGACACTTACACTGGCCAAACCTAAAAAGACCTTAAGCAAAACGGCACGCATAGATAATGTTGTGACAAGCAAATACTGGGGATACCCAATATTCATTGCACTGATATTTATCATGTTCCAGACAACATTTTCTCTTGGACAATATCCGATGAATTGGATTTATTCTGGCGTTAACTGGCTTGGAGCACAGATATTTGCGCTGATGCCTGATAATTGGTTCCGCGCTTTGCTTATTGGAGGAATTATAAAAGGAGTTGGAGGTGTGATTGTATTCCTTCCAAATATCCTGATTCTGTTCTTCTTTATATCACTGTTGGAATCAACGGGTTATATGGCGCGCGCCGCCTTTATCATGGATAAAATCATGCATAAGATAGGACTGCACGGCCGCTCCTTCATCCCCCTGATTATGGGATTTGGCTGCAACGTTCCCGCCGTTCTTGCAACAAGAACCATAGAGAACCGCAACTCCAGAATGATTACAATTTTGATTAATCCTCTGATGTCCTGCAGCGCCAGACTTCCTATATATCTGTTGCTTGCCGGGACATTCTTCCCCCGCTACGCCGGACTGGTAATATTCTGCATCTACTTTGGCGGCATCTTTTTAGCAGCGGTCATGGCAAAAATATTTAAGAAATTTTTGTTCTCAAAAGATGAAACGCCGTTTGTGATGGAGCTGCCTCCGTACAGAATTCCAACATTTAAATCCCTGATGCGTGACACATGGGATAAAGGAAAACAATACCTTCACAAAATCGGCACAATTATTTTGGCCGGCTCAATAATCATCTGGGGCTTAAGCTATTTCCCGACAGAACAGAACTCCTTCTTGATGATGATTGGCCAGTTCATAGAACCAGTCATGAGACCGCTTGGTTTTAATTGGAAAGTGAGCGTTGCGCTGCTCAGCGGAGTTGCTGCAAAAGAGATTGTGGTCAGCACCCTTGGCGTGCTAAACGCAGTGATAGACCTTACCCCTGCAATTGCCTTAAGTCTAATGCTTTTCACGCTTATATACTTCCCTTGCATTGCAACAATAGGAGCAATTAAAAATGAAACCGGCAGCTGGAAATGGGCGTTGTTCACTGTCTGCTACACTCTTGTACTTGCATGGATTGTAGCATTTATCGTTTACAGAGTATTCCTAATGTTTGCTGCATAAGCGTTTAAATTCTTGCTGCATAAAAAAAATTGCATATATTTGCACTCCCAAAACGGGAGGTTCGTCTAACGGTTTAGGACAGAAGATTCTCATTCTTCAAATAAGAGTTCGATTCTCTTACCTCCTACAAAAAAAGGAAGCCA
>DAONEN010000041.1:0-13310 GCA_035403105.1 Candidatus Egerieousia sp.
CCAACAGAGCCAACACAATTGAAAGAGTACTTCATGTAGTCCGGATAATGGCTTATAATGTTTTTGAACAAAGCAACAAAAGCATTATAAACAAGCTTATAAAAATAGTTCCCCTCTTTAACATTTGCAGAAATAACCTTGCTAAATCTTGCACAGAACCTGTTAGGGAAAGGCTTTGTATATATCTCATCTATAAGCTGGTCTCCGTTTAAAGGACAATATTCCTGGAAGATTTTGCAAGCCTCTTTTGGCATATCTCCGCGGATAAAATCACAAATAAATCTCTTGCCAAGATAAGCTCCGCTTCCCTCATCACCCAAAATAAATCCAAGAGAATCTATATTCATTGTGACTTTTTTGCCGTCATAAATACATGAATTTGTACCTGTTCCAAGAATAGCCGCAAATCCCGGCTCATGCTGCAGCAACGCCCTGGCAGAACCCAAAAGGTCCATAGCCATATTAACTTTAGCATTAGGAAAGACCTTCACCATACACTCCTTCATAAAACCATACTGTAGCTCCGTAACACCGGCACCGTAAAAGTCAATCTCTTCAACTTCATCAGCAGGAAAATTCTGAGGTACAGCAGCTCCAATAGACTTAACAATATCAGGTCCACCAATATAGTTTGGATTATATGCCTCTGATTTAAAAAATATCGGTTTGCCCGCCCCTTTTTTGTCTAGCGCACACCAATCAGTTTTTGTTGCACCGCTGTCTGCAATTAATATCATAATATTAAATTTAAAGCTCATATCTCCCACAGAATCTGTCGGGAACAAGAAAAAAACCAAACAAATAAATTATAAGGCCAAACATATATCGGCAAGTCTTTTTCATATGAGAATGTAGATAAATACTCGCAGCAAAATATTTGACACAACGCTGCGCGACTGCAAATTTAAGCAGATTTTTTGTTAAACAGAAGGAACGAACCTTAATAGACCTGCTAGGCATCTATTTTAAGATAACTTCCTTAAAGTCAGAGATTCTATCTGAAGGAATAATCTTCACCTCTATTGGTAAATAGAATAGTCGCTTCTTTATATCGGCAGAAATTTTTGTCGTGCTCAAAAGGCGTACTGAATCCTTCTCCGTGGTCATAATAACTGCAGCCGGCTGACGTCTTGCCATTGACGTAATCTCCTTTATATCAAAGTTTGAGTAACTCTTGTGGTCATGAAATTTAAGGGAGTCAACAATGCGATATTTACCAACCAGTTGCCTCCGAATATCCGTATCATCGGCTATGCCGGAAAACAGAACAGCAAATTTTGAGTAAAGATATCTTGAGTCCGCATCCTGCGGAAAGACAGGTTTTGCGTCCAAATATGACACCGTAGAAAAATAGAGTTTTTGTTCCGGCTTAAGCCCCAGTTCTTTGCGCCACTTTTTCTCCTCCTGCTCAACCGCAGCCGCGGCCATCTCCGGATTATCTTCCCCATCATAATCTCCAAAATCCGGTGATTTAGAAACAATTACAATATCCGCCCTGGTTATTTGGGAAGGAAGATCCCTGAGAGTTCCAACAGGCAATAAATTGTCCCCTGTAATTGAATTGTAATAATTCACTAGCAGTATACTATGTGAAGGAATTATCTTTCTGTATTGGAAAGCATCATCCAAAATGACCAAATTTACACCGCAATCGGCTACAATTTTTTGTACCGCTTTCACCCTATTTGAACAGACTGCAACATCAACATCCGGAAACTTACGTTTAATTTGCAGCGGCTCATCTCCGCAAAGCAGAAAATCATCTGACGGTCCAACGGCCCTGTACCCCTTTGTCTTTCTCTTATATCCGCGTGAAATTACCCCAACCTTGCAAATCTCATTGCCATCTCCGCTACCCTTGTCAGTTTCATTATCAGCCGCATCACTCTTGCAAGTTTTATTGCCAGCAACATCGCCCTTGCAAGTTCCATTGCCTGCTGCATCACCCATGCAGCACCCATTGAGCAATCTCACAAGCATCTCTGTATGAGGCGTTTTTCCAGTCCCACCCACAGTAATATTCCCCACGGAAATCACAGGAACATCACATTTGACGCTCTTAATGATCCCGCTATCATACAGATAATTTCTTATTGCCAGAACAGCCCAATAAGGGAACAGTAATGTTTTACTTTTAACTCCAAGCATATAGGCTGCAAAGATAATATTTTACGGTTTATTTTATAGCCGTCCTTATATTATCAATCGCATAATAAAGAGCTGTATCAAACCCACTGTCATTATTGCGTGAATTGCACAGCAACACAGCATTAATTCCGTTATTACCTCTAACCCAAAGAGTTGCAGTTCCGCTCAAGTCTCCTCCATGATAAGAGGCCCATGTTCCAAATGCGGAATGCCCTATATGCCAGCCAAATCCGTAATTATAATTATCAGTTGCCTTTACTATTGAGTAAATCTGATCCAGGCTGCCGCTCTTTAAAATATCCGGAACAACCGTTCCATAGTCTTCTGCACAAAGAAGTTGCATAAGTTCAGGCGCAGATGCAATAACTCCTCCGCAAGCCTTAATGACTTCCATATCATTAGAATATCCGTCATTGCCAGATGTTTGAGAATAGTAGGTAACCTCATTGCTTCTCTTGTTTGTCTTTAATGTTTTTGCAACCCACATATCAGTAATTCCCGCCTTGGCAACAACGCTCCTTAAATAAGTCTCATAATCTTTTCCCGTCAGCTTTTCAATGACTTGTCCAAGAACACAATAATCCAAGTTATAGTAAGAATAATATGAGCCTGGTGTATAAGAGGTTGCAACATTTGCAACCATATACGTTACCCTATCTGTAAGAGATTTGCCGTAAAATCTTGAATCCCCGGTAAATACGGGGTCTGCCCCACCTGTAGTTGCATATTGCCATCCACTGGTATGAGATAAAAAATGCCTTATTTTCATCTTGTCCACGCCATTTGCGTGAGTCCCGGAATACATGCTATAAAGAATGCCCTCTTTGCTGCCGGTACCATTTGCTCCTGCAGGGGCAAACAAATAATCATCAAGCGACAGCCGTCCTTCTTCAACTAAAGTCATTATACATAAAACCGTTTGCTGCTTAGACATGCTGGCCAAACGAAATAACATATTGGGAGTGGTTCTTGTTTTTGCGGCAACATCAGCAAAACCATAACCAGCGGAATATACAAGCGCCTCATTTTTAGTTGCTGCCACTGATACACCTGGGATGTTGTATGATGCCATAATAGCATAAACCTCATTATCAATTGTAGCGTTGCCGTTCCTCACCAAAATATTGTATGTAGTCTTGTTTGTTCCATTTTCCGCAGTAACAACGGCAGTTGCCACATTTGAAAAATCAAAAGCGGTTGATGCAGATGTTGCGACATTTCCGTTGATGGTCATTGACGATTTACTGCTAATAGAAAACGTAGGTTTAACAGAAGAAAGAGAAAATCCGTCAGGTACTGTTATGAAAACCATGTTTACCCCCTGGATTTGTTTAATCACCGCAGCCGCATTTACAGACAAACCGGAATTTGCAGTTGTCAAAATTTGGAAATTGGATAGAGTACATGATGAAGATTTTGTTGTTTCGGGTTCCGGATTTACTGTGCCACCGCCATTGCCGCCTCCGCAACCAGCAAGAGAAAACGCTAAACCAACAGATACAGCAAATAAAACAATTTTGCAGCTATGGAACACAATTAAGGCTCTTTTTAACATCTTTTCTAAATTTTCAAAGTTTAAGTTTTTTAGTTTAAAAAGGCAGCAGCCTTTTGGCTGCTGCCTCTCAATCAAGCATCATATTTTCACATAATTGTGAAAATAAAATGTTGCTCTTTAAATTGCATTTGCTCTCTTAAAATAATTCGCTTGATTACAGTGAACCACCGGCCCCGTATACCTTTTCACCGTCTCACCGCTACCGGAAGGCGTGTACACAACGTCTGCAATATTGCCTCCGTCTGCCCGCATGCGAATAATCACAGAACCTCTGACCTTTCTACCAAGAATATTGAACAAAACAGTAATATCTCCTTTCTTATTGGTTTTAACAATGTAATCAGAGACTTGTGCTATGTTTGTATCGCTATTCCCACAAACAGCCAATCCTTGCAATAACATTTGAGTATTCTCAAAGGCAATAAAAATACCTGCATCTGTGTTGTTTTCAACATTACCGGCAGCGTCAGTTATAGATGATGGAATAATTACCCAATTCTTTGTATCTAGCGCATCCTTTGCATTCTCATACAAGGCTTTGATTTTTGCCTCTTTCTCTTCTTTGGTCTGGGCCATCACAGGCGCAATCATAAGAAATGTCGCTAATAATAACAGTATCTTCTTCATATAAAAAATAATTATTGCCAAAATTACAACGAAGAAAATGTAGAAACCATGTATGATTGCCTTCCCACTCCGCGAACGATATGATTGTAATATCTGCCGCAACCAATACTAGTCCAATAATCTATAGACGTAGGAAGAACAATGTTAGTATTTACATCAACGGTTCTAGTGTAAACAGTTATGTAACCAGATGTTATTCGGGTACTTGGGCCACCTGTGTAACCAACGCCCATATTAGGAACAGGAACTGCAACAAAGCCCGTTTGTTCGCCAAATGATATCGGGTTCCCAAGATTGGTCCATTGAGGGTCTGATACAACGCTAAAATTCAAAGTGGCAGTCTTCCCGTTGTTAACAAGAAAAGCATACTGATATTGTAGCTTATCTGTTGTTGCTACACCTGATGCAGAATACCACAAGTTTACAAAATTCACAAAAAGCAAAGAATCAGATTTTGCACCACTCATAATTCTAGTACCTTGCCCATAAGGGTAAAGAGCATCCTTAACAATAGGAGCAGCTGTCCAGCTATGTAGGTAAACAACTTGCTTGCATGCCGTAAGGGTAAAGGTTCCCTCATAATCCGGGGTAGTACTGCCCGCTTTTTTAAAGCACTGAATAGTATAATCACCGGGTTTTCTCACAAAAAACCTTGTAGTGCTTCCCATTGGAATTCCATTATATCTGTTCAATGGATAATTTGCTGTAGCTATTGTATCAGTGGAATTTAAAACAACAGTAGCAAAGTTAGTCTCCGCAGCAGAAAGAGATGGGATGGCATTGTATAGCTGAAATTCTGCCATTTTAGAAGTCACGTTATCTGCATCGTATAGAATCTCATGCTTACTGCAAGCGGAAACCGAAAGTACTGCCGCTAAAACAACTGCTAAAGATTTAAATATTTTTTTCATATCCTTAATTTTTCTATTCATATTAAATTATAAAGTTTCAGGCATATCGCCAGGGTAAGCAAACCAAGGAATTGAACAAGAGTACCTATCGTCTGTCCCCTTTATCGGCTTTAATCCGTCAAGAGCTGACAAATTCCACATATACTCAGAATTATATCTAGGTCTTATTCTAAAAGAAGGAGATCCTAAATTTCTGATACTGAAAGAGCCAAACCTGCCCTGAACCTGAGCAGAAGGAAGATAAAAACCTTTATAGATTTTTGAAGCATCCGTATCCCACTTTTGATTCAAAGTTGTATTAGTCCATCCATTACCATTGCTAGGATAATCTCCGGAATAGCTAATATCATACATGCATTTTCTTAAATCTGTCCAAGTCTCAAGTCCTCCCCAAGGCCACAACGCAACATACTTTTGCATCATAATGTGAGAAAGAGTAAGGGTAGAAGTTGTTAACTTCCCAACATAAGGACCTGCAAGATATTCGCCGGCAAGTGTTTTGAATAGAGCGGCTGTGATTTTATCTCCACCACCATTAGAAGAATTAACGGTTCCAGGAGTAAGATACTTCACTACAAAATCCATATCAAGAGATACTGCATCATTGAAACGGCTTAGTGCATTTGGTTTATCTCCCATCATCCAGTAGGCTTCAGCAGCACAAAACTGTATTTCTGACGCAGTCATAAGTACGTAAGGAGCATTATCTCTAAACAGCCAACGGCCTATACCTGAATTTGTAATATTTACTGTAACTGATATAGGCAAGTCATATAAAGAAGGTGCCGTACCAATCGGGCCGGAAGCTCCAGTAAATCCTCCTCCAAAATAATTTCTTGACATAACAGCTTTTCTGTCACCCATTGATGAATGTAATGCATCATCCGTAGTACAAAGCATTGCAGCCAAACGTGGATCATAATGTCCGGCAGTGCTGTGGATTGTATCAGTAATATACTGCGTATCAGCTGGTTTATATAAATACATTCCGGTTGTACCTTTAACCTTATCGCCGGTAGCCTCATCATACTGTGGAACACAGCCTGTTAAAAGCTGTACCATATAATCGCTCTGCCAATAGGATGTTCCAAGATTGCCCCTGTATGCGCCCCAGAAACCATTATAATAATCGGAGGTTGTTTTTTCTGCTCCTCCTGGAACAGTAACGCAAGCATCATCATCAGACGATGACAAAGATTTTGCAGCACACTCAACTAACTCTTGGGCATATCCTCCAGAGACAAAATTTGTCTTATGAGACATTGCAGATAAATCTCTAACAATTACACCATAAGCAAACTTAAGCCATTTCGCTTTATTTCCGCCGTAAATGACATCGTAATTTGACAATGTGTTTCCATAATTGGTCTCATCGGTCATATTAAGATATTCAATAGCCTTATAAGCCCATTCCCTTACCTGAGGCATAATTGAATCTTGATAATCATAATCAAATGATAAACGGTTAGACTCAAAAGCCTCTTTCATAGGGGCTTCTCCATACTCTTTAGTAAGCATATCCCATGAATTTGCCTTGATTGCAAGCCCAATGCCTGCCAAAGTCCATTGTTTTGCCGCAACAGCTTGATTAATAAGATTTTCCGTATTCATGCCTTGCGTCCAATATGTCATCTTCCATACCTCGCCCATATAGTCACTACCTGCGATATATGTTTGATAATAACCATAATTATAACCGCTGCCGCTCGTTCCTAGATACTGACAAAGAGGTGCAAGTCCGCGCAGGTCATAATAGTAGCCCATGTAGTATCCCTCTATGCCTGGTAAGTACAAGTATGCTTCGACATGATCTGGACTATCAATATTATTATTTACATCCAAATAATCTTTACATCTAACACTTAAAATGGCAATAGATGCAAATAAAAGTATAGTTAGAATTTTTTTCATAATCTTAATCTCTTTAGAATGTTAGGTTAACACCAAATGATAAGCTACGAGGGTTAGGTATAGACCAAACGTCATAGCCCTCTCCTCCTGTTCCACCAAGTGCAGCAGAAGCGGTATTACCAACAGCATCAATACCAGAATAATTTGTCCATATATGTAGGTCATTACCGGCAACCCATAAAGTTGCAGCTGATAAAATATTATGTGTAGCGTTGCTTAACCAATTTGATGGAATTGTATATGAAAATCTTAATTCAGAAAGACAAAGATAATTTACACCTTTTTCCAACCAATCCTCATCTCCGCCGGAGAATACACCGGTTGCATAGTTGTAAGCAATTGTATTAACCGTAGGATTTGATGTATCTTGCTTTCCATCTTTAAGAATTCCATTAAATATAACTGAAGCGCCTTCTCTAAGTTTAACAGATTCCCAGCTTGTTCCATTAGACATCATTGTACGCTTTGTTCCATTAACAACCGTTGCATGATATCTCCCTGAAAATAGCGCAGAAAAACGGAATTGCTTCCATGAAACACTTGTGGAAATACCAAACTTAAGCAACGGCTCCCTGTCTCCAAGAACAGACCATGTACTGCTTGTAAGAGGGGCACCGCTAGAAGGATCTATTAAAATTTGTCCTTTTTTATTTCTCTGATATGCAAGACCTGTTAGAGTTGTAACAGGCTGACCAACCATAATACCATTACGAATATTACCAGAGTTCCATGTATATGCATTATAATACTCTGAAACATTTGGCGGCAAATAAACAACTTTTGAAGTTGAATGAGAGGCATTAAAACCTAAGTTCCATCTCCACTGAGCATTTTTAATGATATCCCCATCAATATGAAATTCCCAACCGTGAGTATTAAATGTACCAACGTTCATATTATTCAATACAAAGCCTGTTGCATAACTCAAACGGAAAGATGTAACATACTGATCTTTACAGTGGGTCCAATAATATGTAAAGTCTGTATTAATGCGGTCATTTAGGAATCGTCCCTCAAAACCAACTTCATAAGAGGTTGTCATTTCGGGTTTTAAGTTTGTATTTGGTCCGTAGTAACCATAGTCAAAACCTTCCATATAGACACCGGTTTGTTCCAATGACGGATAAATTGCAAGAGGTGATGCATCCTTACCAACTTGTGCAACAGCACCTCTAAGTTTCAAGTAAGTAACATATTGGTTGCCTTTAAGAAATGTTAATTCTGTCGGGATAACAGAAGCCTCAACTGCCGGATAAAAATATGACCTGTTTTCAATAGGAAGTGTTGAAGACCAGTCATTTCTGGCTCTTAATGTTAAAAAAGCCAAGTTATTGTAACCAACCTCTACTTGAGCGGAAAGCGCCTGGATTCTTCTTTTAGTCTGACTTGTAGAAGCTATGACAGTTTTAGGGTTACAGTTTGCAATACTAGCAAAATTTAAATCAATAAAGTCTGTCCCATAAACAGAAAGTCTATCAACTCCCTCCTCAGTCTGGTGATAACCAAACTGTGCACTCACATTGAATTTTCCAAAATCATTATTGTAACCTGCAAGGATACTCATATTTGGATCTGAATAATTATCCTTTACTAAGTTGTAAGTACCGGTACCCAATGTATACGCTGAACTTGACCTATTGCCCCAATAAGGACTGGTGATAGCCAAATATTTCTGATTTGCCATATCCCATCCAAATTTACCGGTCAAAAAAGTATGCTTGGTTGGGGTTAATGTTATGCCCAGGGCTATCAAGAAACGATCAGATTTATCTTTATACTTGTTCTTATTTAATCCGAACAATGGATTTAATAAATCAGTATCCACATAATAAGAAGGAAGCTTCATTTGGATACCATCGGGATCCATATACTCCTTCATATTATCTACCATTGGCCACAACATAGCTTGGTAAAGAGGTCCGGAAGTTCCACGCAATGCTTTAGTATTCTTTTGGTTAGTATACTGCATTGAACCCTCAAAATTCAACCATTTAGTAACTTCCGCCTTACCGGACAACGATATATTCAATCTATCATTTGAAGTTGTCTTTACAACTCCAGATGACCTTTGCCAAGAAATTCCTGAACGGACCGTTACCTTGTCTGAACCACCCTCTACAGAAACACTATGTTTCTGCGAAAATCCAGGCTGAAGGATTGCGGAAATATTGTCATAAAGTTTAGTCCCGGCTTCATACTCTGAACCATAACGTTTAGTGTAGTACCAGTTGGTAGCGCCATAAGCACCGTTTGCATATTTAGATTGCATGTCCGGATATCCATATGCCTTGCTCCAGCTAAAGGAGTTACTGTATTGCACTCTGCCTCTGCCTGAGCTACCTTTCTTAGTAGTGATGATAATAGCTCCATTGGATGCGTCTGAACCATAAAGCGCTGCAGCAGCGGCACCTTTCAAAATGGTCATGCTTTCAATGTCCTCCGGATTAATATCATTTCCTCTAGATGAGAAATCTAGTTGTCTTGATGAATAAGCATCTGCAACGGCCATTCCAGATGAAGGGTCAAAAGTGGAATTGTTCATTGGGACACCATCAATTACATACAACGGCTGGTTATTTCCAGACACAGAAGTTATACTTCTGATTACAACTTGTGTAGATGAACCAGGAAGACCACCGGATGAGATAACGTTCAAGCCAGAAACACGCCCTTGCAATGCACTGACAAAACTCTCTCGTCCTGACTCAGCAATATCCTGTGCCTTAACATTTTGGACAGACGCGCCAACAGCTCTGGCAATACGCTTCATACCAAATTCGGCGGTAACAACTGCTTCTTTTAGCTGAACTGCGTCCTCTTTCATTACAACATCGATTACTGCGCGTCCGTTAACAGGGACTGACATTTTTAGGTAACCAAGAGAGGAGAACTCCAATGTAGCCTTTGGCGGCGCCATCAAAGAGTAACGACCGTTAAGATCGGTTCCGGCCCCCTTCTTTGTCCCTTTAACCATAACTGCAGCACCAATTACAGGTTCACCATTTTGATCGGTAACCCTACCGGAAATCTTTACATTTTGTGCATATGCGCTAACGACAAAAAATACCATCGTAAACGTCATAATGCACCAACGTAAAAATCCATTAGATTTTTTTTGATTGAACATAATTAGTTTTTTTTAGGTTATATAGATTTGAAAGTAATTTAGGTCTTTCAAGTTAGGCAAGTGCAAAAGAGAGCCACTCACACTGCGTGCGAAGTTATGAAACAATTTTTTAACAACAAAAAATAATTTTTGCTGTTATCTGATTATCAGCATGTAACCAAGGAAAAAAGAAACAGAATTGTTACTTTTTTTTTGTTCTAGTAATACTTGATTTTACGTTTTAGGGTTGCTTTTTTAAGTATAAAATCCCCCCTTTTTGTTACTCCCTCAACTTTGATATTGTAATCTGAGTTTCCATCGGATGTATCAAACTGTAAGGAGGCGCTTCCATTTTCACCAATCTCAACATTCGGATTCCAATAAATTGTGGACCTCTTGTCTGAACCTAAAGGAACCTTAGAAGCAGCGGGCAAATCATAAGATGGTGAGTAAAAATACTTAGGCCTCTGCCATCCCATTGGATACCCCTTTGTCACATTCCTTGGAACACCGGTTCTTACATTTAAGACCGTCCTTATCATTATCACACTCCTAACGGTAGCACTGCCATCCATCATAGGTGAATATGGTGCAGCATCTGCACCTGTAAGATAAACTAAAGATGAAATATCATTAACCATAAAATTCTGAAGCTCAGAACTTGAAAAAGCATTTACTCCATTTATGAAAACTTTTATTTCCTCCCAGCCGTCGGATATGGTCATTCCCGTAGCAACGTGTGGCACACGGCACACAAGCACCTTCTCTCCCGTAGTGGAATCTATATTGAGCCTTAAACCTTGGCAAGTCTCATAAATATACGTCATTAAATCGTAGTTCTTAAAAGGTTCCAAATCTTTGCCCTCTCTTAATTGACCTTTTTTAAACATTTGGTTTGGAATTGGAGACGGATCATTTATTGGCTTCATTTTCCTGCCCGCAATAACGTATAAAGGATCTAGCTGATACACAAGGGTTCCTCCAGTGTTGTAATATTTTTGCATAAGATCTTGCCCCACTTTCTGAGAGTAATTTATTAAACTGTCGGGAGAACTGTAATATTTCACAATCGGCGCAAAGGCATCGTCATTTATTGATGGGATAAATGATTTCTTCCCGTTCACTCCAACCGAGTTTACAATGAACAGGGTGCTATCGGGAAAACTCACATCTTTAAGTTCAAAATACCCGGTAGAATCTAACTGTCCCATTGCGGAAAAGTGAATAGACGGAGCTACAAAAGAAACAAGAGATGACTTTTGTTTTTTTACACCTCTAACTCGGCCGCTAATTGTTTGAATATACTCCTTGCCAAATACAGGCATTTTATTTTCTCCCTTTAATATAGCCGGTAAATCATAATACCGCCAACCTTGAGTAAGCATCAATAAATCAATATTTTGCATCCTCTCAGCGAATGGTATATCCTCATCAAAATAACTTTGCGGATTTTCTATATAGCCTCTGATTTCACTTCCCAGGAGCATATATGATACTATATTATTTTCACTTCCTGAAGATGGCGCAAGAATATTATCTGTAACTGAAACTGAGACATCTGCCTGCTCATCTCCGGCTTCAGCATTTTTCATAGTCAATTTCATTTTTACTGTCTCTCTTGGCCCGTAAGAATTTTTATCAGTTGTAATATCTAATAAAAAGTTATTTTTTGACATTATAAAAAATTGACGCGAAGCATACACATTTCCCTTGGTGTCAACTACGGCAGCATCAATAATTCCCGTGGAGAGCTTATCCGTTGCAATTACAAGATTTTTAACTTTCTCCAAAGGCTGATCATAAAAAAGTTCAGACCCGTTATGCAAAACATAGCGCAGTGAATCTTGATTAATATCTTGAGTCACGCAAACTCTCGACAGTATATTATTTCCTTTATAAGAAATATTTACCAACACGCCCGATGTCTCAACCGTTGGAAAGTTCACCTTCTTGTTTATACCTCGATTGTCTGTTACAACCGCATAATAACCATTGTCTTGTAAAGGCAACTCAAATTCAAATTTTCCAAATCCCAAATCGTTGCCCTCAAATGAGATAACCCTAGAACCACTTGAATCATAAACAATTCCGCTAACTTTTTCTCCAAGCCCCATCTCTGAAATTGCCTTAAATGCAATTACGGTTTTCATACCGGCAATCAACCTTCCGCTCTCTGGAAAAAGCTGAAAATCAATGTCCTGCATTTTTACTTTCTCATTGTCAAATGGATATTTAGCTCCTATTTTTGTATACTCATCACGCTCCTTTACTTTATTGTCAATCAGCTTTTTAAGAAAATCATCCTTCATGGGATTAACTATATTCAAACTCTTTGAGAAAATATATTCAGCAGGAAAATTTAGGTTCCAATATGAATATCCCCTTATAAAAGCCTTACCGGTACTCATTCCGCCGGGAATAACCATGTAGCCCTGCAAAACACCGCCGCGCCTTTTAACTTTAACTCTCTCTAGTGTTCTTTGAACCTCTTCTGTCTTACCGCTGTAAATATTTTTCTCATAAGAATTACCAATTAATTCTACGTATATAAAATTACATTCCGGAAATTCTGACAGATATGAATTATTTACAAGGTATCCCTTAAACCACAGAGTATCACCAACACAATAAAATTCCTTATCAGTATGCAAATACAATTTTTCGGGAGATAAGAGTTTAGAAAAAGCCTCAAATCTTTTTTCCAGCAAGCTATCTTTAGATTGTGCGCCTGCAGCAGATTCAAAAAAAAGAGAGATAATTGCAATGACACAGGTTGTCAAAAAGGTCCTTAAAAAGATTTTCATAGTATGAGTAAGTATTAGGACTTTGATTAATTATATATCGCAAATATAAATAAAAGAAGGCGCGGACAATCCGCGCCTTCTTCTTTATGATATAACTCTATACTCTTAGTCGCTCAAAGAATATCTCTTAAAAGCAATCACCTTAACCTCCGGGTCAACGCCCTTAAGGTACTGAGCTACAGTTTGTTTGCCATCACCAAGTGCAAGTACCTGCTCCTCCAAAGTTCTCTCTTTGAAGAATTTTGCAA
>DAONEN010000042.1:0-9145 GCA_035403105.1 Candidatus Egerieousia sp.
TCACCAAGTGCAAGTACCTGCTCCTCCAAAGTTCTCTCTTTGAAGAATTTTGCAAGCTTGCCCTCTACAATTCTCTCTGCAATTGCAGCAGGCTTACCCTCTTGTGCAACTTCTTCTCTGTAGATTTGCAACTCCTTGTCAATCACGCTCTGAGAACAATCCTCCTTGCGTACTGAAACGGGAACCATTGCGGTAATCTGCATTGCAATCTCTTTAACAGCCTCATCAGCAATCTTCTTGCTGAATCCAACTATAGTTGCAACTTTCTTATTGTTGTGAATATAGAAACCTACATAGGGTGCCTCTATCTTCTCATAGCAAGCAAGAACATGTTTCTCTCCGCTCTTACCTGTTTGGTCTGTAACAGCCTCTTCTACAGTTAAATTACCAACCTTACAAGCTTTTAATGCATCAATATCCGCAGGCAAGTTTTCAATGGCTGTATCTGCAATATCAGAAGCAAGCTTTTGGAATCCCTCTGTGCCGGAAACAAAATCTGTCTCGCAACCAAGGCAAACCAAAACCGCTTTTGTATTGTCAGCATTAGTTCTTGCTAAAACCGCACCCTCAGTAGTTTCACGGTCAGAACGTTTTGCGGCAATCAGCTTTCCTTTCTCTCTTAGAAGTTCTTTTGCCCTCTCATAATCTCCATTAGCTTCTACAAGAGCCTTTTTGCAATCCATCATGCCGGCCTGCGTCATTTTGCGCAGCTTCATTACATCTGATGCTTTAATATCCATATTAAAATCTCCTTTTTCTTTTTATATCCCGACAGATTTATTCTTCTTTCTTTTCAACCTTCTCAATTTTCTTCTCCTCCTTAGGGGCTGGCTTAAATGTAGCCTTAATACCCTCTTTAGGAGTAGCCTTTGCTACGATTCTTCTTGGACGAAGTCTTCTTCCCTCTGTGGGAACATCTATCTCATTTTTCTTCTCCTCCTCCATCTTCTCCAGTTCCTTATCCTTGGACTTTTTCTCCTCCTCTGCAGCAGTCTTTTCTTTCTCAACCTTTCTCTCTGCAAGTCCCTCACCAACAGCACTGCAAAGAGCAGCCATAACTACTGAAATGGATTTAGCAGCATCATCGTTGGCAGGAATAACATAATCCACCAGGGTAGGATCACAGCAAGTGTCAACCATTGCAATTACAGGAATCTTTAATCTCTTTGCCTCTTTTAAAGCGTTGGATTCTCTCTGGAGATCAACAATAAACAGAGCGGAAGGAAGACGGTTCAAATCTGCAATAGAGCCCAAGTTTTTCTCCAATTTTGCTCTCTGACGGGTAACCTGCAGTTTCTCTCTCTTAGCAAGAGTCTCAAAAGTTCCGTCAGCAATCATTTTATCTATGGTGTTCATTTTCTTAACAGCCTTCCTGATTGTTGGAAAGTTTGTAAGCATTCCACCCGGCCATCTCTCTGTAACGTAAGGCATATTAACCTCTTTGGCCTTCTCTGCAATAATCTCTTTTGCTTGTTTTTTTGTTGCGACAAAAAGAATTTTTCTGCCGCTGCGCGCCAAATTCTTCATAAAATTGGCAGCGTCATCTATCATAAACACGGTTTTATGCAGGTCAATGATATGAATACCATTCTTCTCCATAAAAATATATGGAGCCATCTTTGGATTCCACTTCCTCTTAAGGTGCCCAAAGTGTGCGCCTGCATCTAGTAATTCTTGGAAATTTGTTCTTGGCATTTTTTAAATTTTTTAATGCGTTAATTTTTTCTGCCGTTTAGGTATATGCCTCCCGACAGTTTATTCTACATCAAGTAGAACTCTTTTTCAATCGCGAGTAGTGACCTCGTCAATCTCGCAGATTTTCCGCGGGTGAACAAGAAGCAAGTAATTTTAAATTCAGCAAAAACATTGAGAATAAAAAAGTCTGCAACTTTAAATTCAACCCGTGCGTAGTCAGCTGTAATACTCTAACGTTTACTGAATTGGAAGCGTCTGCGAGCGCCCGGCTGACCAGGCTTCTTTCTCTCAACCTCTCTCTGGTCACGAGTAAGAAAACCGTTTTTCTTTAGAATTGAACGATAAGCCTCAGTGTCTACTTTGCATAGTGCGCGTGAGATTGCAAGGCGAAGAGCCTCTGCCTGTCCTTTAATTCCGCCGCCAACCAAGTTAACCTGAATATCAAAGTTAGCTAAGGTATTGGTGACCTCAAGTGGCTGTCTTACAATATAAACAAGAGACTCATCTGGAAAATATTTTTCCAGTTCCTTACCGTTAATTGTAATGTTGCCTTTTCCGGTGTTCACGAAAACGCGAGCAATTGCTGATTTACGTCTTCCAAGGGCGTTAATTTTCTCCATGCTCTAAATTTCGTTTAATTTGATTGTTTTTGGTTTCTGTGCTTCATGCTTGTGTTCTGCGCCTGCATAGACATGCATATTGCGGAACATCTGGGCACCCAGCCTTGTTTTTGGAAGCATGCCTCTGACGGCCTCCTCAATAAGTGCAACCGGCCTGCGCTGCAATAACTCCTTTGGCGTTGCAAAGCGCTGACCTCCAGGATAACCGGTGTATCTTACGTACACCTTATCTGTCAACTTCTTTCCTGTCAAACGCACTTTAGCCGCATTGATAATAATAACATTATCTCCGCAATCTGCGTTAGGCGTAAAGTTGACTTTCTCTTTACCTCTAAGAAGCAATGCTACTCTAGAAGCAAGACGTCCTAAAACCAGGTCTGTAGCGTCAATAATCACCCACTCTTTAGTGGCTGTTTTGCTGTTGACAAACACTGTTTTGTAACTTCTGTAATCCATCGTATGATGATATAAAAATTAAAATATCTTGTGCTTTAAACTTGCACATACCCCCTTTTCCAAAGGGGCTGCAAAGGTATATAAATTTTGTTGATCTGCAAATATTTCTGCAGAAAGTTTGAAAAAGCAACTAACCCCAAGTTTCAGATATATAATCTAAGAGTTTCATAACTGCTGCCGGGTCCGGTTCTGTTACAAGTTTCATTCTTGTTTCTTTGAAGTTTGGAAGAGCTTTAAAGTAGTTGCTCAAATGGCGCCGCATCTCAAACATGCCACGTCTCTCTCCCTTTATTTCCAAAGATTTTGCGTAGTGTTTTTTTGCAAGTTCAACTTTTTCTTTTACAGTTAAAGGCAACATTTCTTCTCCGGTGGTAAGATAATGTTTTATCTCTTTAAAAATCCAGGGGTGACCATAGGTAGCACGTCCAATCATCACAGCATCAACCCCATACTTGTCAAATGCATTGCGGGCGGATAGACCGTCTACGATGTCGCCGTTGCCAATGATTGGAATTTTCATGCGCGGATTTTTCTTAACATCTCCAATTAGTGTCCAATCCGCTTCTCCCTTATACATCTTACATCTTGTGCGTCCATGAATAGTAAGTGCCGCAATCCCGACATCTTGCAGCCTTTCCGCAAGCTCTACAATTATAAGGGATTTTTCATCCCATCCAAGCCTGGTTTTTACGGTAACCGGAGTATGCACGGCCTTAACCACCATTTCAGTGATTTCCACCATCTTATCCGGGTAACGCATCATGCCGCTTCCCGCTCCGCGCTTTGCAATTTTATCAACGGGGCAACCAAAATTTATATCAATCACATCGGGATGAGAAGCCTCAGCCATCTGCGCCGCCTCCACCATTGCCTCCGGTATATGACCGTAAATCTGTATCCCGACAGGTCTTTCATAATCATAAATTTGCAGCTTTTGCAAAGATTTTGTCACATTACGCACAAGTGCGTCTGAAGAGACAAACTCTGTGTACATCATGTCTGCCCCAAACTCCTTGCAAATATATCTGAATGAAGGATCTGTAACATCCTCCATGGGTGCCAGAAACAGCGGATAATCTCCAAATGTAATATTGCCGATTCTCATCGGAACAAAGGTAAAAATTTTGAAACAACTTATAGTTGAAACAGAAGACCTAAATGTTAACTTTGCGCATATTAAAAACAAACAAGTATGAATGAAAATTCAGAAAATATAAAAGATCCAAAGAAGCTCAACCGCATAGGGATTCTGACTTCAGGGGGGGATGCTCCTGGAATGAACGCAGCTATTAGATCTGTAGTCAGATCCGCCATTTACAACAATATTCAGCCTGTCGGGATTTACAGGGGTTATTATGGTCTTGTGAACAGACAGTTTGTGACAATGCAATCACACTCTGTTTCAAAGATTATTTCCCAAGGCGGTACTATTTTAAAATCCAGCAGATTACCTGAATTTGACAAAAGAGAGTATAGAGATATTGCTATAGAAAATATAAGAGAAGCTTCCATTGATGCGCTAGTGGTTATTGGCGGAGACGGCTCTTTCAGAGGCGCGCACCTGCTTGCAACGGAAAATGATTTTCCAATTGTTGGGCTTCCGGGAACTATTGATAATGACATATTTGGAACTGATTTCACAATTGGCTTTGATACTGCAATTAATACAGCAGTAGAGGCTATAGATAAAATCAGGGACACGGCGGATTCTCACAACCTTGTTTTCTTTGTGGAAGTTATGGGCAGGGATGCCGGTTTTATTGGACTTTATACCGCAATCGCAACGGGCGCTGAAGCCACTATAATTCCTGAAGTTCACACAGATATAGATAGTCTGTGTGAATATCTTCTTAAAGAGAGAAGAAAGAACAAGACCAGCGGAATAGTAATTGTGGCCGAGGGCTCTGACCAGGGAAGCGCAATTGAAATTGCCGCAAAGGTAAAAGCGAAAATACCTGATTATGAGACGCGTGTAACAACGCTTGGGCATATCCAAAGAGGAGGTTGTCCCACTTGCAATGACAGAGTTCTGGCAAGCACTTTAGGCAATGCCTCAATAAACGCCTTGATATCAGGCATTTCAGATGTAATGATTGGACAGGTAAACGGTCAGATTGCATATACTCCGTTTGCCGAAGCATGCGCAAAACACAACCCCATAAATCAAAAATGGATTGAGATTGCACATATTCTGTCATTGTAATTGATAGCTTCCAGCAGGAAGTTTACTCCAAATTTTTACGGACGCCGTCAAGAAAAATTTTCATTTTGACGGTGTTTTGTTCTTTTACAATTTCCTGCAACAGAGAGAGTTTGTTTTGTATTCCCGACAGCTGTTTGGAAGTTAGCGGGTTGAACAATATTTCTGTAAGCAGGTAGTCATCTTCTGACAAAAGACCGTGAGCAATCGCAAGATGTTTTTTGAAAGTTGTGCCTGGTACATCCTGATGCTTCATGATAGAGCCGAAGACAAGCGTACTTGCAAAAGGCACTGAAAGAGAATAGGATACAACCTCATCATGCTGCGCAAAAGTATACTCTCTGACATTAAGACCCAAGGAATTAAACAGCTCCCGAAAAAATCTTAAGCCGGTCTTATCTGTACCTCTGTTCTTTGCGAAACCGCGAATATAGGAGCTGCTTTGCTTTTTAAAACTTTCCTTTTGCGCACCCGGTTCATTAATAATAATTGCATTCTCCTGCTGTAAATTGCCAAGACTGGCAAAGGTTGGACCAAACATAGGATGCGCTGATACATAACGGAATCCGCTCTCCTCATAAAATTTTCTCAAACGCGTTTTCACGGAAGCGATATCTGAAATTATGCAATTATCAGGGAGAAACGGCATCACTTTTTTGAATGCCTGTATAGTGCAATTGATGGTAACACAATTAATTACAAGATTGGGTTTAAAGGCCTTAACTTCCTTATAATCCGTAAAGCGCAGCACATTGTACATAAAGCGCAATTTTTTAACATCTGTCTCAAGAACTGCAACCTTATGGTTAAAGCTCAGCAAATCACAGAAAAACGAGCCCATTTTGCCGGCTCCCAAAATCAAAATCTTCATCTTATAGTTTACTCATAGTTTAGTTACTCACTTCTTTTTTGAAGCAATCTTTTTTATACTCTTTGCTTTTTTCTCCTCCCCGCTCCCCATTATCTTCATCTGAACATCTACGGACTCGCGATGGATACTCTCCATAATTCCTGCAACAAAATCTTTGTTCAATTCCAAAGACACCGCAAGCTTTTCACTGTCCTTCATTATGTCTCCATAACGCTTTGTTTGTAGAACAGGCATATTGTGTTCTTTCTTATAAGTTCCTATTTCTTTGGATATTGCCATTCTTTTGGCAAGAAGTTCTACAAGTTTCCCGTCAATCTCATCTATGCGTCCTCTTAAGACATTTATGTTTTCCGTTGTCTGCACATTATCTCTAATGACAAGCATTTTTAATGTGTAGTCCAGAACATCAGGAGTCAGCTGCTGAGCGGCATCACTTAATGCAACATCGGGATTACAATGTGATTCAATTATTAAACCGTCATAATTCAAATCCAACGCCTGCTGGGAAAGCGGAGCTATCAGTTCCCGCTTGCCGCCCATGTGGCTTGGATCACAAATCATTGTTGCATCCGGATATCTGCGTTTCATTTCAATTGGGATATGCCACAGCGGAACATTGCGATAGATTTTTTTATCATAAGAACTAAAACCCCTGTGTATCAGTCCAATATTTTTTACTCCCGCGTTGTAGATCCTCTCTGCCGCACCGCACCAAAGCTCAATATCCGGATTTGTCGGATTTTTTATAAGTACCGGAATATCAATCCCTTTAAGAGCGTCTGCCAAAGCCTGAACGGCAAAAGGATTTGCAACCGTGCGCGCTCCCAGCCAAATTAAATCTATTCCCGCTTTAAGAACTTCAAAGACATGCTCCGGAGTTGCAACTTCCGTAGCAACCAGCATCCCGGTCTTTTTCTTAACTTCCTTAAGCCATGAAAGCCCCTCAACTCCAATCCCTTCAAATCCACCCGGTTTTGTGCGCGGTTTCCAAATTCCTGCACGGAAAATTTTGATTCCTTTTGCGGCAAGCTCCTCTGCGGTTTTTAAAACTTGTTCTCTGTTCTCCGCGCTGCAGGGACCGGCAATAATAAGCGGCCTCACATTGTTAATCCCTTTTAATGTTAATTTCTTTATGTCCATTTGTAAAATTGTTATTCAGATTTGATTCTTTTAAGTGCTTTTACAAGTGTCTGTTTGTTAGCACACAAAGATATTCTAATATAGTTATTTCCCTCACTCCCAAAGATAAAACCGGGAGCAAGGAATACTTTTTTATCATACAATAAATCATCACATATTTTCTGACCGTCATTTTTTACTCTGCCCCACAGGAATAGTCCGCTCTGATTTTTGCGAACCTCACAACCTATTGACTCTAAAATTTGAGTAGCCAAATCTCTGCGCTCGCCATACACTTTGTTGATTTTTTTATACCAGCTGTCGGGAGCTTTAAGGGCCTCAACTGCAGCTAGCTGCAACCCCCTAAACATTCCGCTGTCCATATTGCTTTTAACACGCAAAATCCATTGGATAAACAATTTATTGCTTGCAGCCATTCCTATTCTCCAGCCGGGCATATTAAAAGTCTTGCTCATAGAATTAAGCTCTATGCAAACATCTTTTGCACCCGGAACGGCAAGTATGCTGATAGGGTGTTCATTTAAAATAAAACTGTAAGGATTATCATGACAGATAATGATGCCATGTTTTGTTCCAAACTCTACAAGTCTCTTAAACAGAGCCATATTGGCATTTGCACCCGTTGGCATATTTGGATAATTGCACCACATAAGTTTTACTTTATCCAAATGAATTTCACCTGCGGCATTTTGCCTTTCCAGCTCCTCAAAATTTGGAAACCAATTATTCTCCTCTTTTAAAGAGTAATTAATAATGTTAGCGCCAACAAGCTTAGAAACAGATGCATACGTTGGATATCCGGGGTTTGGTATCAGCACTCCGTCTCCGGGATTTACAAACGCCATTGAAATATGCATCACCCCCTCCTTGCTTCCCATCAGAGGAAGAATTTCATAGGACGGGTCAAGTGTTACACCATATTTTCTTTTATAAAAATCCGCAAAACCGGCACGCAATTCAGGCAGGCCTATGTAAGACTGATACCCATGCGAATCCATACGCAATGCACAATCATTCAATGCCTTAACTGTTGCATCAGATGGAGGAAGGTCCGGACTCCCAACTCCCAAATTAATCACATCTTCCCCGGAGGCCTTCATTGCTGTAATTTCTTTGAGCTTAACGGAGAAATAATATTCCTTCACGCTCTCAATCCTATGAGCCGGAGAAAATTTCATATTTGCATTTGTCTTTGTGTCTTTTGTTTTCATCTCGTTTTTTTACAGGAAAAATTTATTCTATGTTCAGATATTTTGTTTCCCCTCTTCATATTCTCCCAAAATTTCCAACTCCTTTGTCAATGGTACAATTGCATCAATAGACTGTTTATAACGCTGATAATCATCAAATAATAAATTGATATAAAATTGATACTCCCATTCATGTCCAACAATCGGCAAACTTTGAATCATGCTCAGATTCATTCCGTAAAATGAGAGAATTGTCAAAACTTTTGATAGACTTCCCTTCTCATGCGGCAAAGTAAAAACCAAAGAACTCTTGTTTGCGTCTTCAACTTTTTTTGCAACACTTTTATTCTCCAAAATTAAAAACCGTGTAAAGTTTCTCTTGTTTGTCTCAATGCCGTCTGAAATAATTTCCATTCCGTACAGGTCGGCCGCAACAGATGGACAAATTGCAGCATGATCCGTTAAATTGTTCTCTTTTATCCACTTAGCGCTCCCTGCTGTATCATCCTTCTCCACCATTTTAACATTGGACAACGTCTCCAGAAAATCTGCGCACTGCATAAATGCCATTGGATGAGAGTTAACCTCCCTAATCTGATGAATCCCAATACCCGGCATTGCAACAAGAGAGTGGGAAATTCTTAATTTATATTCTCCAATTATTTTTAGGTCATAACTTCTTATCAGCTGATAATTCTGAAGCAAACTTCCGGCAATCGTATTCTCAATTGCCATAATCCCAAGCAGCGCAGGATCCCTCTCCACTTTAACTGCAAGCTCTTTAAACGTGTCACAATCAACAGTTTCTATCTCCTCGTTGCTAAAATAATTCTTTGCCGCAATGTAATGATTGCAACCTCCTATCCCTTGTATAGCCACTTTTTTCATCTTAAAAACTTTTCTTTCATTTATGTTTTATATCTGTCGCGACAGATATAAAAAAACTCCCGCTCTTTTTTGAGCAGGAGTCTAT
>DAONEN010000042.1:9245-13303 GCA_035403105.1 Candidatus Egerieousia sp.
AATAATTACAAATTATAAGGGCTGTGGCAATATACATACATAAGAATATCAGTGCATTAACAAAACACATTCCAAATAATAGTGGAATTTTTGTTATAATTGATAAGCATTTGAGTCCGTATTTCTCGCTTTTTCATGGTTTGCCTCTAATTAAACTTACGGCAACCGAGCAGAACAAGTCATTGGAAACCGTTGCAGCCATCACTAAAAGGCTGCTAAAACTTGGAGCCGACAGAGATTGTTTTATTATTGGTGTTGGCGGCGGAATAACAACAGACATTGCGGGTTTTGTGGCATCAATTTACAAAAGAGGTGTCCGTTTTGGATTTGTACCAACAACTCTGCTTGCACAGGCAGACGCTGCGCATGGCGGAAAAAACGGTGTTAATTTTGACAACTACAAAAACATAATAGGAAACATCAACCAACCAATGTGGGTATATGAGACCCCTGTGTTTTTTCCTTCTCTTCCACCAAGAGTTTTCAAAGAGGGAATTTCTGAGGTTCTTAAAACATTCTTAATTTTTGATGCGGCGTATTACAAAAAAGCGGTAAAGTTCTTTTCCACTTACAACCCTAAACGACAGAATGATAAGAGCGTAAATACTTTTAATGATATTCTGGCCAAGTGCGGATTTTATAAATCAACAGTGGTGAGCAAAGATGAATTTGAGAAAGGAGAAAGAAGGAAACTGAACTTTGGGCACACGTTTGCACATTCAATAGAGAAATATTACAATAGCCTAGATGCCAAGGTAATAACAAAAGCATTGGAACAAAAAAATTATAAGCCTATAGCACCATCTTTCATGCATGGGGAGGCAGTAAGCGTTGGAATTGTGATGGCAGCAATGATTTCAAAAGCGGCCGGCCACTGCACACAAGATTTTATAGATATGCTAAAGCGAGATTTTCAAAGCGTTGGACTGCCGGTTGATTGCAAGGTTGAACTTAACAAATTGCTTAAATTCATTAGATATGATAAAAAAGTAAGCGGACACCGCATACATTTTATCATGCCGTATGAGCCTGGTCATGTGGAAGATGAATTAATTAGCCTAAATGATTTATATAAGCTCGCCAAGGCAGCGGAGGGAAAAAATAAATGAGTAAAATTTCTGTAAGCGGGATAGAGAATATTTGTGCTTGCGTTGGAGAGCAAGATTCCTCTAAGTGCGCAGACGCACTCAAAAAATGTGGATTTGCAGAAATAAGAGGTGATCTCTGCAAATTAAAAACCACTGAAATTCAAAAGATTATATCGGAACACCCTCATTTAATTTTTACATATCGGATTACTCCGGATACAGAATCAATAGCCAGGGAACAAATGCTTGCTGCCATAAATAGCGGCGCAGCATTTATTGATATACAAGAAGACGCACCTGTCAAATTGTTTAAGAATATAAAAAAAGCAATAGAAGAAAACGGCAAGTGTAAACTTATTGTTTCATATCATAATTTTGAGTGCACGCCAAAGCTTTCTGAACTTGAAGCAATTGTTCAGAGATGTAAAAATAAGGGAGCAACCCTTGTAAAAATAGTAACCACCGCATCAAATGTTTCAGACGCATCTACAATACTCCGTTTGTATCGGAAATTTTCTGGAAACCTAATTGCGTTTGCAATGGGAAGCGCCGGAAGATTCACCAGAATAGCTTCTTTATATTTAGGAGCACCTTATACATATTATTCATACTCAAATCCTACCGCAGACGGGCAATACTCATGGACAGATATGAATAAGATATTGGACAGCAAGAGTTATGAATTCCGTATACCCTCAATGAATGACAGCAAACTCTTCCTCCAATATATGAAGGCATCAGTAAGCGGCAAACATAGAACCTTAAACAAATCGGTTACTGTTCCTTGTTCCAAAAGCATAGCTCAAAGAGCAATAATAGCGGCCGCCATTGCAAAGGGAGAGAGCATATTAGAGAATTTTGAACCGTGCAATGATATTACCTCTGCAATAAATTTTGTCCGCAAGGCCGGATGCCTTGTTACTTCAAAAAGAAATGATTTTGGTGAAAAATATCTTATAGTTAAAAGTCCGGGGATAGAACAGTGGAAAAAATTTCAGCTCATAAATACCGGAGAATCCGGATTGCTCACAAGATTGCTGATGCCGCTATTATCTTATGTATCAAGTATTAGAAGCCACACAGAAATAGCATCAAAAATTACAATAACCGGAGAGGGAAGTTTGCTTAAAAGAGATTTAAGCTCTTCCGTCCAATCATTAAAGGAATCAGGAGCATATTGCTCAGCAACAAAAGAGAATAAATATTTACCATTTGTTGTTGGCGCAGGAATAAATAAACATCGCTTCTCAATCTCCGGAAAAGAGAGTTCTCAAACAATTTCAGGTTTTTTAATGACTCTTCCCCTTCTGGATCACGACAGTGTATTGACGGTGGAAAACCCTACCAGCACTCCTTATATTATGCTTACTATAAGCATATTAAAGGAGTTTGGCATAAAACTGAAACGTGTTTCTGAGAAGAATAAAATAATATTCTATATCAAAGGCGGGCAGACATACAAACCCGTTCATTTCCTTATGAACTCAGACTGGAGTTCTGCCTCCAATTTTGCAGTAGCCGGTGCAATTGCAAGTTTCCTTGCAAA
The DNA here is from genome assembly GCA_035403105.1 of Candidatus Egerieousia sp. Classification (GTDB taxonomy): domain Bacteria; phylum Bacteroidota; class Bacteroidia; order Bacteroidales; family UBA932; genus Egerieousia. Next base: position 11,880 of record DAONEN010000042.1, read on the forward strand.
TAAAACCGCCGATAAAAATTCAACGCCTGCCTCCTTTACAATAAGGAACATGAACACCAAAACAAATCAGGCAGATGAGGCTGTTTTGAATGTTTTGCAACAATGCGGAGCAAAAGTAAAAGTCATTAAATCATCTCATAAAGAGGTCATTAAAAAGGAAGATACAAGATACAATATCAGACGTTCCGCTTCTGTAAATCTAAAGGATGTAGTTATCTCTGCAACTGAACTCAATTCATTTACATTTGATGCTACTAACTGTCCGGACTTGTTTCCAATACTTACAACACTGGCATTGCATTGCAACGGAATAAGCAAAATAAAGGGAATCAACAGGCTTCTTAAAAAAGAGAGCAACAGAGCAGAATCTTTGGTAGAAGAATTTTCAAAATTTGGAGCTGATATCTACGCAGAGGGTGATATAATGATAATAAACGGATTGTCAGACGTTTCCTCGTTTAGAGATATTTTACTTTCATCTCACAATGACCACAGAATTGCAATGGCACTTATAATTGAAGGGATGATGCAAGAGAACTGTCGGAAACAAAAAAACATAAATGGTACTATAAAAATTGATGAAGTTAAGTGTATTGATAAATCATTTCCTTCTTTCATTGAAAGGCTGCAGCTAAAAAGGCAATAAACTTTTGTACACTGCAATTTCTTTGAAAATCAATGTAAAAGCCTTATCTTCACTAAACAAACTTAAAGAATTATTATTATGAATTCATACGGGAGAAAATTCAGACTCTCCGTTTTTGGAGAATCACACGGTACGATGGTTGGCGTAACAATGGATGGGGTGCCGGCAGGAATGCCTTTAAAAGAGAGTGACTTTAGTATGGATTTAAAGAGGCGCAAAAGCGGCGGCATTGGTACCACACTGCGCAGAGAAGATGACACACCGCTTATTGTATCAGGTGTTTACCACAATACAACAACCGGAGCTCCTCTTACAATTGTTTTCAGAAATCAGAATACAAATTTATCTGATTATGAAAAAATAAAAGAGTGGCCTCGTCCGGGACACGCAGATTTTGTTGCAATGAAAAAATTCTGCGGATTTAATGACATAAGAGGCGGCGGACACTTTTCCGGCCGTATGACGCTTTGCCTTGTAGCTGCAGGAGTTGTTGCCAAGAAAATGCTCGCGACAGATAATTTTGAAGGAAGCAAACCTGTGAAAACCACAAAAAAGCATGCAATATCAATTTCTGCAAAACTTACGGCAATTGGGGGAGAAGCAGATGATAAAAAATGGGAAACGCTTATAAAAGAGGCCATTAAAGAGGGTGATTCTTTGGGAGGATTAATTGAGTGCATTTGCAGCAATGTTCCTGTTGGACTTGGACAACCGTTTTTTGATTCTTTGGAATCACAGATTTCTCATCTGATATTCTCAATTCCCGCAACCCGCGGAA
>DAONEN010000043.1:0-12981 GCA_035403105.1 Candidatus Egerieousia sp.
TTCTTATTAAAAACGGAACATTAGTAAACGAGGGGCTATCTTTTAAGGGTAGCCTCTTGATTCAAAATGCCCTGATATTAAGGGTATTCAAAGAGTCTGATTTTGCTTCTGTTGCAGAATATGAGAAGGAAATAAAAACTATCGGGAGCACATGTGATAAAATTATAAATGCAGAAGGGCTTCACATATTGCCTGGGGTTATTGATGACCAGGTGCACTTTAGAGAGCCGGGAGACGGCAAGAGGGGAACTATAGGGAGCGAGAGTAAAGCGGCTGTCCTTGGAGGTGTTACAAGCTTTATGGATATGCCTAACAACAATCCCCCTGCAATTACAATTGAGCAGCTGGAGAAGAAATATGAGATTGGGGAAGAGCGCGCATTTGCCAATTACTCTTTCTACATGGGTACTACAAATGAGAATGTAGAAGAGGTTAAAAGAGTTGATCCGCGCAAGGTTTGCGGAGTAAAAATATTCATGGGCTCATCTACGGGTAATATGCTGGTTGATAGTCCTTTGGCGCTGCAAGAAATTTTTGAATCTTCTCCTGTTTTAATTGCAACTCATTGTGAGAAGCAAGAAATTATAGATGAAAATTTAAAATTTTACAGAGCAAAATACGGTGATAATATCCCCGTAAAATTCCACTCCGCAATAAGAAACAAAGAAGCTTGCATTGCTAGCAGCAAGATTGCAATTGCTCTTGCAAAGAAGAACGACGCACGCTTGCATATCTTGCACATCTCTACAGCTCAGGAGATTGCAATGCTTAAAAATGAGCAGGATGGAATGGTTGCAAATGGTGTTGATGTAGGAAGTTTCATTGGAAAAAGAGAAGGGAAAGCAGTTATAAGCGGAGAAGTATGCGTTCATTATTTGTGGTTCTGCAACAAAGACTATGCAAAATACGGCAGCTTAATCAGGTGCAATCCGGCCCTTAAGGATGAGGAAGATATGGAGGCGATAAGAGAGGGAGTCCGCAGCGGAGTTGTTAATGTTGTAGCCACAGATCACGCTCCTCATTTATTGGAAGATAAGAAGAAATCATATATGCATGCGCCGGGAGGAATTCCACTGGTGCAATACAGTTTGCAGATGATGCTGGAACTATATAAACGTGGCGTGTTCACTTTGCCTCAGGTAGTTGAGAAGATGAGCCACGGACCTGCAAAATGTTTTAATGTGTCAAAAAGAGGTTTTTTAAGAGAGGATTACTATGCAGATATTGTACTTGTAAACCTTTCTAAAAAAGATTATTATAGCTCATTGCATCCCGCTTCTTTGTGCTGTTGGAGTCCGTTTTCCGTAAAAGATTTTACAGAGTTTGGCGGTCACAAAGAAGAATCGTCTTTAGCTTTTAGTTCCTTCATAGAAGGGGTTTTTGTTAATGGTGTCCAGATGGTTAGCAATGGCATGCTCACAGGAGAGCGCAGTGTTATGAGGCTTGAATTTGACAGGTAGATTCCTATCTGACATCAACGCACCAATCTTATCTGTTTAATTTCATTTAGGTAATGAGTACTGGAAATAATAAAGGGGCGATTTACGCCGCTGCAATGATTGCGGTAATTGTATGGGGATTTTCTTTTATATGGGAGAATTTTCTGATTACCAAGAATATACCTATTTTTACTTTCATCTTTGAAAGACTCCTGCTTGCTGGAATTTTCTTGTACGCATTTGCAAAAATTTCCGGAAAGTTCCAGAAAATTGAGAAGGGAGATTTCAAGTGGTTTCTGCTGTTGGCTTTTGCTGAGCCGTTTATCTATTTTATTGGTGAAAATTTTGGAATGAAATATACAGGCTCTCCTGTTATGGCAGCCGTTATAATAGCAACAATACCAGTTGTTTGTATAATAATTGAGACCTTCTTTCTAAATATTCCGTTTTCTAGGTGGAAAACAATTGGAACGTTTTTAACAATCGCCGGAATTTTTATGGTAGTTTATAAAGCGGGTGTAATGGGGGTGAAAAATTCTTATGGCATAATATTATTATTTATGGCCGTAGCCGGTTCTGTTTCTTATTCATTTTTGGTGAATAAACTTTCAGAAAGATACAATGCAATAACAATTACGATGTGGCAATTTATAATTGGTTCTGTGCTTTTTCTGCCGCCGTTTTTATTGTTTGGACTTAAGGGACTTACACCAGATTATTTCACATTGCCAGTCCAGGGAACACTCCTTGCCCTCGCAATTTTGTGTTCATGTTTGTGCTTTGCCTTATGGGTTTTTATTATTTCAAATATTGGCATTACCAGGGCAAATGTATTCTCCGCAATAATACCTGCTGTTTCAGCCGTGGTTGCGTATTATCTAGGACAAGAGGAACTTACTATATTAAAAATTTTAGGAATTGCTTTGGCAATAGCTGGAGTGATTTTGGCTCAGAGACAGAGTTCAGCAGTTGCCGGTGTAGACAAATCTTAGATATTTGCGTGCAAGTTCTGCGAGCGCGTAAATTTTTTTAACCTGAGTTGACTGTGTCTCAGCCATTTTGTAGCGCGGGAAGAAGCGGCTCAAGTGATAAGGTATCATCCCTTTAAACCCGCTTCCACGTGTGTCGGAAATAATAGAACTGCCTACAGTTTGTAATCCCGATAGCCAGCAAGCAATGGAGTTTATTTCTTCTTCTGAATCATTCATCCCAGGGACAACCAGCGTAGTAACCTCTACATGAGATACCTTTGCCGCCTCTTTTATGGTGTTTTTTACGCATTCCAAGTCTCCGCCCAGCAAATCATACGTTTTTTGGTTAAACCCCTTTAAATCTATGTTAAATGCGTCTATATAAGGCAGAAGCTCTTGCAGTGGCTTATCGCAAATCATTCCGTTTGTTACAAGGACATTTTTAAGTCCGTTTGCTTTTGCAAGTCTGGCGCAATCCAAAACAAATTCATAGCCAATAAGCGGTTCATTGTATGTATATGCAATACCTATATTATCTTGGTTTTCAAGTTCTTTGGCCTTTGCTACAAGCATACTGGGCGTAAACTTATAGCATGGGAGTTCCTTTTTGCAGCTTTCCATTGTTTTGCCGGCATAGGGTCCGTCGCTGAAGCTCAACATAGAAATCTCACTGTTCTGACAAAAAGGGCAATGCATATTGCAGCCATAGCTCCCGACGGATAGTATCTTACTGCCGGGAAAGAATTGCTTAAGCGGCTTTTTTTCAATTGGGTCCAATGCTATAGAGGTAAGCATGCCGTAATTTGAGCAAATTATCCTGCCGTCCTTGCAGGAGCGTCCCCTGCAAATTCCCGACATGCCTTCTGTTAGAGCGCAATGATGCGGGCAGATTTCACATATTATTTTGCTCTCTGACATCACCATCTTGTTATATATTTTTATAGTATCAAATAACTATCTAACTATATTTAGTTACTTGAAATGTATTATTTGTGTCTTACAACTTCAAATCTTTGCAGGGTATATTTTTCATTCTTTCCGATGCCGCCTTTTTGCCGTGCAATATCAATCTGATAATCAACAGTATCAACGCCTTCAAGATTTGGAAGCAGAAGCCCTCTGCGTCCGCCGCATGAAACAATCACGCCGTAGCGGTTGACATCCAGCCAGCTTTTATCTTTTATGTCTTCTATTGGACCAAGCACATCCACACTATAAACAAGTTTGTCTAACTCATTGATTCTTACGGCTTCAAAACGGGGATCTTCAGTCCCTGCCGAGACAGCATTGCGTATAATTTCACGCGCAATTGATTCCGTTACGGGGCCAATTGTACCAATGCAACCCCTCAACTGACCATCCTTGTGAATGGACACAAATACGCCCGCCCGTTCATGCAGCATCTCTGCAGGCAATTCATTCACAGTGAAATATCCGTTTCCGCCTGCGCTGTCAGATTTTGATGCGCCCGGGTCGGTAGAGAGCTTTGCCGTCTTTCCGCTCCTTACATAAGTCTCCAGAGAGAATCTTGCAAGTCGTACATAAATATCTTCATTGTTCTTAATGCCAGCCATTTTCTTCTTCTCGTACTCTTGCAGCTGTACGTCAAAATTGCGGGCAGGATTATCTCCTCCAACCTCAAAAGCGGCAACCCCGTAGCCAACCCCAAATGGTCCTTCATGAGATAGAAGTTCCGCTTTAACATCCTTGCAGTCAAGCGCTCCAGCCATTATCATAAAGGAACGCAACCCGCACTCGGCAGCAGAATCACAGAATTCCGATTCAAAGGTGAGAAACTTTAGAAAGTCCGCATTTGCCATTGCCTCAGTTACTTGCTTCTCAAAGATTGGTCCGTCGGGAGAAAAACCGTAAGGGCCGTCATCAGTCAGTTTGTGTGACAAGTCCCCGCTAGCCAAAAATACTACGCTGCGGTTCAGTTTGTTAGAGACCTCGGTTATCATCTTGCCAAGCTTGTAATGTTCTTGAGGTGATAATCCCGACAGTCCAATCCTAACCAGTTTGTAGTCCTTATACTGCTCATTCACAAATGATAGCGGCACCATTACTCCATGGTCCAACGTTTTATAATCCTCTCTCTCTCCAATAGTTCCCGCAGGGAAAGAGGAATATCTATTGTGACTATCAGCAGAATTTTCATAAGTGCTGTCAGAATTTGCAGGGGCAGATCTCTCTGCAAGGTTGCAGAGTTGCCTTACAAATTCCTCATCATAAGTTACTTCCATTTTCACTTGCGGCGCGCCAAACTGAGAGAAACTACCCTTTGCTCCGCTGCCGGATGAGATATGAAAGTAATCTGCGTACAAAACTGAGTGCGGAGATGTAAGTACAATCGTCTGAGGCTTAAGGGCTGCAATACGCTTTGCAACCTCCTTGCAAGCATCAATCGTCTTCTGAATTTTCCGCTCCTCTCCTTTTCCAATATGAGGAATTATAATAGGGGGGTGGGGCATTATGTATGCGCCGATTATCATGATATTAAAAACTTAACCAATATGTGTAAATATACAAAAATCAGATCAGATGAAAAATATTTTGAAATACAGCTATATATGGATAAATTTGTTACTAAGATTAGGGACGTAATAGTACTGACTTGTTTTCTTGAACCATCATAAGGCAAGCTCTATGTGCACGCCACGCAGTAACCGGTTCCAATTAATGATAATATGGAAGTTTACATACAGGAAAAATTTAAAGCTATGAAAAAAATTATTATTGTTATTGTGCAGCTTTTTATTGTCTCTATTATGTCGGGACAAGAAAAGATCGTTTTCCCAAGATCCATCATGAACAAAGAAGGTCAGTTGATTTACTCCAATCTCGGTCGTTGCAATAGGTTGGACGAAATAATGCTTGGTTGTGGCAGAATATTCCCGTGGGTAGTGAAAGATTCCGCATTATGCAAGAAACCGCTTTATGCGTCATATAAATATGATAAGAGAGTCTATGTAGATGTTAATGGTAATCTGGCTTTGCGCAATGTTTACTTGGATGCCAATCTTTTTTCGGAAAACTTGGCGGCGGTTGAGAATGATAGCTTGAGTTGGGGATTTATTGATACTCTCGGCAATGTGATGATACCGGCAAAATACGAATATGCCGGTGCTTTCAGCGAGGGTAGGGCCTATATTAAAGAAGGAGAAAAATGTTATAATATAAATCACAAAGGGGAAATAGCTTCTTTAAATTTTAGCAGATGGGTGGGCGGTAAGGATAATTGGTCTGCTTTTGCCGATAGTGATGACAAATATGCCGACGGTACTAGATATGCCTTTGCTGGAGAAAATGACAAGATGATCACAAGATATATTTATGAGGGGTACCAAAGAACAAGTTATCTTATAAGTGATTTCATTTGCGCAAAGAGAGATGGCAAATGGGGCTATATAAATGTAAAGACTCTTAATGAAGATATTCCTTTTGTTTATGATTGTGCATACGACTTTTCAGAGGGTCTGGCCTGTGTTGTTAAAGGAAATAAAAGCGGGTATATCAATGAGAAAGGTCAGGTGGTAATTCCAATGGTGTATGATAAAAGGCCTGCAGAGGGAGAAGATGAAGCATATCCTGTGATAAATGGTTTTGTAAGGCTTTTGAAATCTAAGAAATGGGGGTTTGCAGATAAGACAGGGCGTGTGATTACGCAATTTATTTATGATGATGCAAGGGACTTTATTGAGGAAAGGGCGGCCGTGTGTAAGGATCATAAATGGGGATTTATAGATAAGACCGGGAGAGCGATCGTTGCCCCGTTGTATGATTACGTGGGCGATTATTATGGTGGTTATGCTTGTGTAAAGCGCGGGGAAAAATATGGAGCCATAAATAAGAACGGAAAAATTGTTATTCCTGTCAGGTATGAAAACATGGATCATTCTTGCCGCAATAGGTTTTATGCTGATGCACTTGAAGTTAAGGCTTCTAAATTTAATGAAAAGTGTTTTTCTGTGGAGATTAACGGCAAATGGGGTGTGGTTGATACTAGTGGGAATATCATTGTTCAGTTTGTATATGATGGCAGTGTGGATTTTAGTAACGGGTATGCTATTGTAGGAAAAAACAAGAAATACGGTATTATAGATTCTACTGGTAAGATTGTCGTTCCATGCTTGCATAATTATATTGTCACCAGGTACTACTATTCAGACTCAGATCTTTTGCCTTATAAGATGAGGGCAATTATTAATCCGGCCGAGCAAATATTTGAAATTGGTGATGGAGAAAAACGTTATATACGTTATTTCGCTGACATGAAGGGGAATTGCTACGTGGTTCCTTTTACAGCTTCCCAATATGCCGATTATTATGCAGATGTTAAAATGCACGGATTCTGGAACGGAGATAAAGGATGGATGGGAAGGGGTGAATTTGAGAAGACTGAAGATTATGAGAAACGTACTGATCCGCATATTTGTGCTTTGAAAGTGTTGCAGTTTAAGGCAGAGGCCCGGGAATTGTACCGTGGTCTGGTGGCATTGGGGACAGAACTGGTATTCACAATAGGAGACTATGATGCCGACAACGAGTGTTTTAGAGTGCATGAAAATTGTTTCGGCGATTCCAAACTTTCGGTGCCCATAAAAGATGCGCAAAATTTTAAAAAGATATGGAGCGAGGCTTACATGCTTGGTCCACGGCCGAAAATTGAAGCAATTCCTGAATATCGGTTGAACGGGGAACATGTTGATCTTGCATCTGTTACTTTTGCTATTGTGTCTGATGGGATGGATACTGTTAAATATCACACTGTCGGGGTCTTTAAATATGCTGGAGACGGTTACAGGAGATCCCTGGATAGCGATCCGTATTGGTATGTCAATAACGTTCAAAGAGAGGCCGATGAAGCAAGAAAAAAAGTAGAGGAACGGAACAATGAGCAGAAAGAGAGAGAGGAGATCAAAAAAAAGCAGGAAAGTCTTGCAGCCGATTCAGCCAAAGTAGCTGGTTATGTCGAATCGATGGAAGAGTATATGGCTGGTGACAATTGGAAGGAGGCCGAAGAAACCGCGAATATGTTGTATAGCGATTATTCCACAATCCTTATGCAGAATAGGGAACGGTTTGCCTTTGTATGTTTTGTTAAAGCCTATGCTTTTTTTAAGCGGAATCTGGATTTTAATATAGAGGCGAATACAGATGCTTCCGCCTACTTTAAGGTATATAGAGGTGAGGCAGAGTCTCTGGTGGAAAAATGTACTCAGTCAATAAATGTCTATCCTGATTATTCAAACCAAGCATATTTTTACAGAGGCATTGCCTATATTATTTTGAACAGTCCTGACAATGCAGCGTCTGATTTTAGAGCGGCAATGGGAGGAGATGCCTCGTTAAAAGGGATTTGCTATTATAACATAGGCATCTCTTATAAAAATTATGGCTGGTACAACGACGCGATAACCCAATTCAAATTAGCACGCTCATACTCCAATGACGACAAATTATCAAATGACGCATTGGATAGAATTAAAAATTGTCAGGAAAAACTAGATAATAAATAGCCTCCGTTATCGTTTCTTCAGCAGTTCTAAGCTCCTGTCTACAAATGTATTCAGGTCCTTGCCTTTTAGCAGTCCGTTTGCAAGAAGCGCCAGGTCCGTAAGCTGCCTCATTAGGGTATTGCCTTGCGCAAATTTAATCATAACGTTGCGGCGTTCCTCCTGAACGGCTGTAAGTTCCTTATTCAGTTTATCTTTCTTATCATTGTCCTCAGTGGAAATCTCCTCATCTTTCTTCCCTTTTGTCTTATCCTCAAGTACATGGATTGCGTCATGGATGTTGGCGCCCTTCTGAGCAAGGTCTGCAACTTGTGCTCCGGTCTCTTTGTCTTTTACCTCCATAATGCTCTTAACCAACGGATTCTGTGCATTCAGCTTAATGGTATATGAGTCCGGCATTTCTCCGTAGAAATTAATTCCGCCACCCACGGAAGCCATCTCCTTGTAACGTCTCATAAACTCGCTTTGAGTTATAAGAATAGGGGCAGCGTTCTCTCCAAGATTCTCAACATTAAGGTTATAGCGCGGCCCTGCCGGAAGTACGGCGGAAAAAGCATTTTCCCAATCCGTTTCTTCTCCCTCTTTTAATGTCGGCTTCTGGACATCCGTATCTTTCTTTGGAATAAGTTCTTCCATGCTGTCTGCATCCACACGTGCAAAGCGACACTCTTGTAGCTTGGTTTCCAATAGGTTGACAAAGTGCGCATCCAGCTGCGTATCAAAAATTGCAACCTGATATCCTTTGTTTTCCGCCGCCTGTATATATGCGTATTGCGCAACAGGGTCAGTAGCATACAGATAGACCACTTTCTTATCCTTATCTGTTTGCACCGGCTCAATCAGTTTTCTGTAGTCTTCATAATTCATGTACTTGCAATTGTTTGTTTTTGAGGCTCCCGACAGTTTTTGCTCATTATTTTCTCCTTCATTTTTCTCTTCCGTCTTGTCGTCAGTTGCCTTCTCATCATACACTTTAAACATTGCAAACTTAAGGGCGCGCTCGCAGAACTTCTCATCTGTAAGCATTCCGTACTCAATGAATATTTTTAAGTTATCCCATTTATCCTCAAACTCTTTCTTGTTATTTTTTGCAATATCCTCCAATCTGTCGGCGACCTTACGGGTGATATAGGTGGAAATCTTCTTAACATTTTCATCTGCTTGAAGATAACTTCTGGAGACATTCAACGGGATATCAGGAGAATCAATTACGCCGTAAAGCAATGTTAGAAAATCCGGAACAATGTTCTCTACCTGATCAGTTACAAACATTTGATTACAAAATAGTTGTATACGGTTCTTTGTGATATCCATTCTATCTTTAATTTTAGGAAAATAGAGAATTCCCGTCAGATGGAAAGGATAATCTACGTTAAGGTGAATCCAGAAAAGAGGATCCTCCTTCATAGGATAAAGTTTTCTGTAGAAATTCAGATAATCCTCATCTTTAATTTCAGAAGGGGTCTTTGCCCAAAGAGGGGTTACATCATTGATTATATGAGCTTTATCTGTTTCTACGTTCTTGCCGTCTTTCCACTCAGTCTCTTTTCCGAATGCAATTGAGACGGGCATGAACTTGCAATATTTTGTAAGCAGCTCCTCAACTTTTTCCTTCTTTGCAAAACCCTTGGAATCATCATCAAGATAAAGAGTTATAGTTGTGCCTCTCTCTGTTTTGTTGCTCTCTTCCATAGTATACTCAGGTGAACCGTCGCAGCTCCACTTGACACCCTTTGCCCCTTCTGTCCATGACAATGAGTCAATCTCCACCTTTTTAGAGACCATGAATGCAGAATAAAATCCAAGTCCAAAGTGTCCTATAATACTGTCCAGCTGGTCTTTATATTTCTCCAAAAATTCACCTGCGCTGGAAAATGCAATTTGGTTAATATACTTATCAACTTCCTCTGAAGTCATTCCAATACCACAGTCAGTGATAGTCAATATGTTAGCTTTGTCATCATTGGCAATTTGTATTGTCACATCTCCAAGTTCTCCTTTATAATCTCCCTTGCCGGCAATAGCTTTCATCTTTTGCGTAGCATCTACTGCATTGGCTACAAGCTCTCTAAGAAAAATTTCATGATCCGAATACAAGAATTTTTTAATGACAGGGAATATGTTCTCTGTAGTTACTCCAATTTTACCTTTTGCCATAATATCTTAATTTTTAATTGTTTCCGTTAATTATTCCCGCGGCTGTGGTATTAGTGTAGTTGTTTATGCAGAACAGGCCGCTACTTGTTAATTAATTGCACCGATACAAATCAAACAATGTACCAGCAGAAAATGCTGACAAAATGACAAAATACATGTGTGTTTGTTAATAGGCTTACTGCTCAATATTATGCTGTTAGCGGCTCAAAAGAGAAGTGTGAGTGGTTTAGCTCCATATAGACTTATGGGGTAAGTCGCTTTAGCAGCTTGCGCACCAACCATTTACGGGTTGCAAACAACAGCAGGCATCCTGCAATTATTCCTATAGTATCAGAAATGGCATCGGTAGGATCCTCGCTTCTGTAAGTAGTGAGACCCTGCAACAACTCCGTGATGATAGCTGTGCAGATGCCGGCAAGGATGATAATCAGATATATCCAGCCGTCGGGAATATGAAGTTTATAATTTAATTTAATAAATAGCCACGCCACAAAAGGAAAAGGGAAGAACATGCAAAAATGTACGCATTTGTCAGTAGGGATGCCAAGAAAATAGTTGCTGATCCCAGTATCCTTGAAATGATAAAGACACAAGAACAGCAGCACTGCATAATAAAGCAGCAGTATGCAAAGCGCTAAATATGAGACAGTTTTTCTTGTCATAAATTTACTCTGGGCATAACTCTCCAAATACAACTATTAAAACTCTTTGGAGCAACAAAGGTAATAAAAGATGGGTGTAAAAAAATGGCGGCCGCAAAAGCGACCGCCTAGACAGTAAAAAAATCTTATGAAAATTAAACTTTAGATATCTAATATCTATTTAATTGTTACATTTTTGCTGTCAATCTTTACTTGTGCATTACCATAGCAAGTTAAGTGCGCCATTGTATTGACTTCTCCTGTTACAGTGCTCATGGCCTTTACTGTGGCTTTGCTAACTCCGCTTAAATCTACTTGAGCATTCCTGGCGTTCAGATCGCTTGCTTCACATTTGCTTGCTCCTGAACATTCAAGTTTAATTAACTGTGCACTTCCGTTAAGGTCTGCATTTGATGCTCCAGAAAGTTCTATGTTAAGAGAGTTTGATGTTACATCGGTGCGCAGTTTGGAAGCACCTGATAATGAACCCGTCAAATCAACCATTGTGCCGTCCAGGTTTGTAACGGAAGCTCCGGAAAGTTCCAGGTTTACAATTTTAAAGCTTCCGTTTACATACATCTTTCCTGCGCCGCTTACATCTGCGTTCAATGATTCAACTGCAAGAGTTGTGTTATCCATAAATGCAGCGCCGCTAATTTTACATGTAACCTTTCCGCCTTTAAACGTTCCCTTTGTTTTCAATTTTGAAGCTCCGGAAAGAATCACTGCATCCAGCTTTTTCATTTTTGCATTAACCGTTAGCTGTACGTTTTTATCTTTCCACTGTCCAAACCTATTAATAAGTCCCGCTTTCCTGGCGCCTCTTTCATCTATGTCTAGTGTCAGGATACCGCCATCATCTCTTACAGTAACATAGTTTAACCACTCTCTAGAGTCTTTATCGGTTATTACCTGGACAAGGTCCGTATTGCCCTCCTCAACAGTTATATCAAAGATAGAGCATGCCCTAATTCCGTGTAAATCAGAAACCTTATAACGTTTCATGTAATTTTGTCCAAATACTGAGGACACTGTTAATAATAAGGCGCACGCCGCCAATAAAATCTTTTTCATGATATAAATGTTTTATGTTATTTCCAAAATTTAAAGTTGTTCTCCTCCGGATCGTTTTGTGCGATAAAGACTTTGATGTTTTTTAGTCCGGCCATTTTCTGGTTATAGTATTCCTTTAGTATCTTAAATTGTTCATTTTTAGATAATTCAGAAGGTATTTGTTCTGACATTGGAATTGCATCTTCCGTAAGGGCGGATACAACGCTTTTAACTTGAGCTTGTGTTGCATCTCCGGCGTTGCTGCTGGAATTGATTAGGATATTGCCATAATTTTTCACTTGTTTCAAGTATATGTTCTCCATTGCCGCTACGTTTGTAACACCTTGAGGAGAAACAAGTTTAATTCTTTCTACATTGTTCTCTTTTAGTATGAAGAAAAGACAAATCGCCGCAATCGCAACAGATGGTGTTGCAAAATATAGGAGCGCTTTTCTTGTAGTGAATCTTCTGGCGGTCTCTGCAAACCAATTCCCCACGGTATTCAAAATATCTTGCAGTCTATTCCCATTATGTACAGCTCCTGCAACTTGTTCAGCTGCCTTTTCTTCTGCGCGCACGGCTTCCAGCTTTTTAAGGAATCTCTCCTGATGTCCTGCGGGGAGTTCTTCATTGTCAAACAGATCCCTGTTCTTCTCTACAAAATTTTCCAAATCATTAATCTCTTTCATGTATTTCCCTCCCTATAATTGTTTAGTATTAAATTTTTTATCTTTCTTCAACTCCTCTGCAATCTTGTTTCTGCCCCTCATAAACTGGCTCCTGATTCCGCTCTCAGTCAATCCTGTTATTTGTGCAATCTCCTCATAATCATATCCTTCAAAAAGATGGAGTGACACAACCATTCTTGAACTGCACGAGAGGGACAGCAATGTTTTTTTTATTTTTCCAATCAGACTTGCAACTTTTCCGTCTCCTTCTTCCTCACCTTCAAGTAAATTCAGACTTACTTCCTTTTCATTATCCTGCAATCTCTCTTCAGTTTTTAAATCTTCCTTTATACTATCGCGATACTTATTCTCTTTCTCCTTCTTTCTGAGCAAATCAATGGACTTCCTAATGCAGACACTCTGGAGCCATCCCCCAACATTGTTAATCTCTTCTTTGTTTGGAAATTTATAATATTCAATGACAGTGTCCTGCATAACATCCTCTGCGTCAAATGAATTTCCAAGTATTCTCAGAC
>DAONEN010000044.1:0-11495 GCA_035403105.1 Candidatus Egerieousia sp.
AATTCTCCAGGAATTCATACTCAAATCCCGCCTTCTTGTTCTTAATATCTACCTTGCTTTTAGTCTTTTGCATATCTATGCTCTGTGCAATTTAACCCTGCGGCAGAGCACTGCAAAGTTAATCAAATTCATTATCTTTACTTCATCAGCAAGAATTCTAAAATGGAAAAACGTGAGTCACAAATCATAAGGACAAGTACTTATGATTTGTTGATAAATGTATTGATGAGTTCTTTTAAAGTGGCTGCTGTCAATAAAAAATTTAGTTATCGCAGCAACTTACAAGGTTTCTGTCCCCGTAACCATCATCAATTTTAGATACGGCAGGCCAGAACTTGTTCTCTTTCACCCACTCCAGCGGATACGCCGCTGTCATGCGTGAATACTTGTGAGCCCAATTGTCTGAACAGCACTCCAATGCAGGATGCGGAGCATTTGCAAGAGGATTATCGTGAGCATCATATTCACCGTTCTTAATCTTCTCACACTCTCCCTTAATAGCTTTAAGCGCTTCAATAAACCTATCCATCTCCTCCTTTGGCTCACTCTCCGTAGGCTCAATCATAAGAGTCTCATGTACAGGGAATGACAACGTTGGAGCATGGAAACCAAAGTCCATCAGTCTCTTTGCAATCTCAGTAGAACCAACACCGTATTTCTCTTTAAAATCTCGACAGTCAATCAAACACTCGTGTGCTACTCTTCCTGTTGCGCCTGCGTAAACAACCTCATAATCGGGATGCAGACGTGCCGCAATGTAATTGGCGTTTAAAATGGCAACCTCTGAAGATTCCTTAAGTCCCTCAGCACCAAGAAGTTTAATATATGCGTGAGTGATGGGCAGAAGCATTGCATTTCCATAAGCGGCTGCGCTTACGGAGTCCATCTCTTTTCCACCAACTGCAGGGTCATAAGGATTTCCGGGAAGGTAAGGAGCCAAAGTGCTTGTGCAACAGATAGGTCCAACACCGGGACCGCCGCCGCCGTGAGGCATTGCAAATGTCTTATGTAAATTCAAGTGGCAGATATCCGCTCCAATTGTTGCAGGATTTGTAAGACCAACTTGAGCATTCATGTTTGCGCCGTCCATATAAACCATTCCGCCACAGCTGTGAATGACATCTATGATTTCTTTAATTTTAACCTCAAATACGCCGTGAGTAGAAGGGTATGTAATCATCAGACCTGCAAGGGTTTCCTTGTTTGCCTCGGCCTTCTCTTTAAGTTCATCTACGTTAATATTTCCGCGATCGTCGCATCCAACAAGAACAATTTCAAATCCAGCCATTGCCGCACTTGCCGGATTTGTTCCGTGTGCGGAAGTTGGAATAATCATTACATTTCTGTTAGCCTTGCCGGTTGCCTTAAAATATCTTCTTATAGTTGTAAGACCCGCGTACTCGCCTGCTGCACCGGAGTTTGGCTGCAGTGAGCAAGAATGGAATCCCGTTATTGTGCAAAGATCTTTTTCTACCTCTTTGATTAATTGCATATAACCACCAACCTGATCTTTTGGCGCAAGAGGGTGAACGTTTGTAAGTTCGCTCCAGCTAAGCGGCATCATCTCAACGGCAGCATTAAGCTTCATTGTGCAAGAGCCAAGCGGAATCATTGAATGTGCAAGTGAAATGTCCTTACGCTCAAGCATTTTAATGAATCTCATCATTGCGGTCTCTGAATGATAAGAGTTGAAAACGGCCTCAGTGAGTATAGAACTCTCTCTTTGCATAAATAGATTTACAGGATGACAGCAATGTCCGCCTTCATTTGCGGCACCCATCTCAGCGGCATGTTTGCCGTGGCAGCATCCTTGTCCAGGAGTAATTCCGAATATCGGAAGAATCTTGTGCGCCTCATCTTTGCATGAAAGCTCATCAAAGCTTATGCGGATGAAGCCGTCGGGAGTATAATAGAAATTGAATCCTGCCTCTTCTGCCTTTTTGCGAATTGCGGCAACATCCAGTTTGCCTTCTTCAACGCCTTGAATCTCAATTGTATCAAAGAAGTTCTCTTCTGCCAGTTTGTAGCCTGCCTCTTTAAGGTGGTGCGCTACCCTGTGGGCAAATTTTGCCGCGTTGCCTGCAATGGAAGCTATTCCTTCCGGTCCGTGATAAACAGCAAACATTCCCGCCATTGTAGCGTTCAATGCAGTTGCCGTGCATACGTTAGAGGTAGCTTTCTCTCTCTTAATGTGCTGCTCGCGGGTTTGAAGAGCTAGCCTAACTGCCTTATTTCCAAGACGATCAATTGATACTCCAATAATTCTTCCCGGAATAAATCTCTTATATTCATCCTTTGTAGCCATGTATCCGGCAACGGGACCGCCAAAGCCCATTGGAAGTCCAAGCCTTTGTGTGCTTCCTACAGCCACATCTGCGCCCCAGGCTGCAGGCTCTTTTAATAGGGCAAGTGCAAGAATATCGCAGTATGCAGTTACAAGTGCATCATTATCATGCATGTTCTTGCAGAACTCAGAATAATCTCTGACTTCTCCGTCGGCTGCGGGATACTGAACAAAAGCGCCAAAGCACATAGGGTCTATTTGATATGTTTTGTAATCACCTGTCTGAATGACAAATCCAAGGCCGGCGGCGCGTGTCTTAAGAACGGACATTACCTGAGGGAAAATGTTCTGGTCTACAAAAATCACATTCTTCCCCGCCTTAACGGCATTGCGGCTGCGGACATTGTACATCATCCTCATAGCCTCTCCGGCGGCCTGCGCGTCATCCAGCATTGAGCAGTTTGAAAGAGGAAAACCGGTAAGAGAACTAATTACTGTCTGGAAAATCAACAAACCCTCCAGACGTCCTTGTGAAATCTCTGCCTGGTAAGGCGTATAAGAAGTATACCAGCAAGGATTTTCAAAAATGTTCCTTACAATAACGGGCAGAACTCCCGTACCATAGTATCCCTGACCAATAAGAGAGCGGAAATTCTTGTTCTTTCCAACCATCTCCTTAAGCCTTGCAAGATACTGATTCTCGGTCATTGGAGCATCCATCTCCAAATCCTCCTTTAACAATATATTCTCAGGAACAGTTTGTTTAACAAGCTCTTCCATGCTGTTAACCTTAAGGGCGGAAAGCATCTCTTTAATGTCTTTCTCCCTTGGGCCAATGTGTCTTTGTGCAAATGATAATGTCATATATTTACAATTACGTTTATTTCTCTTATAATCCCGATAGTTTCCGGTGCAATTCTTTTGTAGTTTAAATTAAAAACAGCAAAATGAGCAGAAGTCTAAACGGGAAACCACAAAGATATAATAATCTGTCGGGAGTAAAAAGAGTGTATAAAATAAAAAAATATTAAATTTGCCCCACTAAAACCTACACATAATATAATATGAGTTTACTAAGCGAAAAAATCTCTGACCTGCAGAAGCGTACTGCGCAAGCATTGCAGGGTGGAGGTGAAAAGGCCGTTGCAAAACAAATTGCAATGGGCAAGCTCCCCGCAAGGGAGCGTATCAGGCAGCTATTAGACGAGGGAACATTTTATGAGTACGACCTGTTCATCCAGCATGACGCAAAAGAGTTTGGGATGGACAAGAAGATTCTTGCCGGTGACGGAGTGGTTATAGGGACCGGTAAGATTAACGGACAGCCTGTTGCAATTTATGCTCAGGACTTTACCGTTGCCGGAGGTTCTCTTGGTAGTATGCATGCAAGAAAGATTACCAAAATAATGGATTACGCACTTAGAATGAGAATTCCTCTTATTGGAATTAATGACTCCGGTGGTGCGCGTATCCAGGAAGGTGTTAATTCTCTTGCAGGTTATGGTGAAATCTTTTTTAGGAATACGCTTAACAGCGGTGTAATTCCTCAAATCTCAGTCATTTTGGGACCTTGCGCAGGCGGCGCAGTTTATTCTCCCGCATTGACTGATTTTGTTTTTGTAGTAGATAAGATTTCCAAGATGTTTATCACCGGGCCGGAAGTTATAAAATCCGTGCTGGGTGAAGAGATTGATATGGAGAGTCTTGGCGGCGCTCGCGTTCACTGTGAAATTACGGGTAATGCCCATTTCTTTGCAGAGAGTGAGGAACAGTGTTTTAAACAAATAAAGACATTGCTTTCATATCTGCCTGCTAATAACAAAGTTAGCGCTGTAGCTAAAAAATCTGAAGAACCGGACAAGAAATTTAAGATTGAAAAAATTGTTCCTGCAGACGCAACGGCTCCATATGATGTCCGCAACGTTATCAAGTCTTTAACGGACAGTTCAGATTTCATTGAAGTTCAGGAGCTTTGGGCCAAGAATATTGTAGTTGGCTTTGGTAGAATGGATGGAAAGACTGTTGGCTTTGTTGCCAATCAGCCTCTATATCTTGCAGGTGTTTTGGATTGCGATTCTTCTGATAAGGCGGCTAAGTTTATAAGATTCTGTGATGCCTTTAATATCCCGATAGTTACTTTGGAAGATATGCCGGGTTATTTGCCTGGTGTTGACCAAGAGCATGCGGGTGTCATCAGACATGGGGCAAAAGTGCTGTATGCTTATTCAGAAGCAACTGTTCCTAAGATAACTGTTATATTAAGAAAGGCTTATGGTGGCGGTTACATTGCAATGAACTCCCGTCACTTAAGGGCAGATTTTGTATTTGCATGGCCAACTGCAGAGATAGCGGTAATGGGACCGGATGGTGCCGCAAATATTATTTTCCGCAAGGAAATAATGGAGGCTCCTGATCCTGAGGCAATGAGAAAGCAGAAAGTTGCGGAGTACAAGGAAAAGTTTGCAAATCCTTATGTAGCAGCATCCAAGGGGTATATAGATTCTGTTATCAATCCTTCGGATACAAGGGAATTTATTCTTCAATCTTTGGAAATATCAGTTGATAAATATGCCGGCGGTCCTAGCAAGAAGCACGGCCTTCCACCATTTTAACGGTTAGCACTCAGAGTTTTGTTTAACATAAAAAGTGGTGAAATGAAAAAGACTGAAAATAAATCTACAAGTATTAAAAAGACAAGACCGGGTTATAAAGTTTCTTCACTGGCAGCGGCAAAGGAAGAGGATGCAAAAGTTTCTCAGCCAAAACCGGATGTTAAGGCAAATGCCGAGAAAGCTTTTGACCAGAAAGTGAAGGCATTGGATAAGGCAGAGAAGCAAGTTCATTCCATAGGTGAGGTTGCTGATGCCATGGTGACATCGGTTGTTGTACCGTCAAAGCTGCAACTTCATGAAGAAGGACGCTTTTATAAAACTTTTTTTACCAAGAAATTTATTGAGCGTAAAAAATGGCAGGCGCCGGATTTGACAAAGGTGATCTCTCACATTCCCGGTTCCGTGATTCAAATCTTTATTAAAGCGGGACAGGAAGTGCATACCGGAGACAAGCTTATGATATATGAGGCAATGAAGATGAAAAATGTTGTCAATGCCCCGTATGACGGTAAAATTAAGGAGATTAACGTAACAATTGGAGAACATCTTCCAAAGGGTGCGGTATTGGTGACGTATGAAAAATCGCATGTAATAAAAGTTGCGGAAGATTCAAAAGAACATCATCATCATCACGGCAGCCGCAGATAACGGAAGCCGACGTAGAAAATTATTCTTGATAATTAAATTCTTGCAGAGTCAAATTCTTGTGGCTCTGCAAGTTATTTTTAGGAAATATGGAGAAAAAAGCGACGGCGGAAAAGGGAAGAGAGGGTGAAGACATTGCTCTCAAATTTCTTGTAGATAAAGGTTTGAGATTGTTGGAACGCAATTGGAGATGCGGGCATCTGGAGCTTGATATTATTATGGAGGATGAAAAAATGCTTCATATAGTGGAGGTTAGGAGCAGGGTCTATCCCGTATTGATAGAACCTGTAGAAACAGTAGGCATTGTAAAACAGAAAAAAGTTATAGCAGCGGCAAACGGTTTTGTCAAGAGAAACCATATAAAAAAAGAGGTTGTTTTTGATATTGTATCTGTGGTGTTTATGCCACAAGGCCACACTGTTGAGTATTTTCCAAACGCATTTGCTCCGTCTTGGTAATATCCTTAAATGCAGCAAGATATGCCTTTATGAGCTCAGGAATTAAAAAATTCTTACCTTAGTGAATTAATTGAAGAGATATAGGTATGGAGAGCAACAAGTATTGTATTATTATGGCCGGCGGCGTAGGGAGCCGTTTTTGGCCAGTAAGCAGAAACGCAACGCCCAAACAGTTTTTGGATATTCTTGGTATGGGCGAGTCTTTTTTGCAGGCTACAGTTCACAGATTTGAAAAGATTATTCCTGCAGAGAATATTGTCATTGTTTCTGCAATGCAGTATAAAGATTTGATTAAGAAGCAAGTACCAGAATTGCTGGATGAGAATATCTTGCTTGAGACCAGGCGCAGAAATACAGCGCCCTGTATTGCTTATGCAACTTACAAGCTGTATAAAAAACATCCAGATGCGTGTGTTGTTGTTACACCTTCTGACCATCTCATTATAAATGAGGAGGCCTTTTTGGATACAATCAGCACTGTTCTGGACCATGCCGCGGGGACAAAAGAACTTTATACGTTAGGAATAAAGCCCACTCGTCCGGAGACGCAATATGGTTATATTCAGATAAATAGGGCGAAGTCAAAACAAATAAACGGACATGCTGCATATCAGGTAAAAACTTTTACGGAGAAGCCAAACGCAGATCTTGCAAAAGTACTGGTTAAGAGCGGAGAGTTTTTATGGAACTCCGGAATTTTTGTTTGGAATCTGGAAGCCATCAAGAGTGAACTGGAGAAGCATTTGCCGGACGTGGCAGCACAATTCAAGGATATTTCAGATATGTACTATACCTCAAAGGAGCAGAGTGCAGCAGATGATGCATATGAAGCAAGTGCCGCAATATCAATAGATTACGGAGTGATGGAGAAAACATCAAAGAGCTGGGTTTTTGAGGCTTCATTTGGGTGGAGTGATTTGGGAACGTGGGAGAGCTTGTATGTCCACAATGAGAAAGATTCTGATAATAACATGATTATGGCGGACTCAAAGATGATGATTAACACAAAGGACTCAATCATTGTCTCAAATGAGAAGGGAAAACTTGTGGTTGTTAAGGGATTGCAGAATTATATGGTGATAAGCACAAAAGATGTTCTGCTGGTATGTCCGCGGGACGAGAAGGGATTCAAGGAGATTTTTACAGACCTTGCTGTAAAAGATCTCTCTAAGTATCAATAGAATAACAATCCTAATAGATTATCTGTCGGGATAACAATATTTAAAAAAATAATTTATGACACCTGTAAAAGTAAACGTACAAAGCGAGATAGGCCGTTTGAAAGGGGTAATTCTTCACACTCCCGGAGCTGAGGTAGAGAATATGACGCCTTGCACTGCACAGCGCGCTTTATACAGTGACATATTGAATTTGTCAATAGCTCAAAAAGAATACTCTCAGCTTAATGGTGTGCTTAAAAAGTACACTAAAACTTATCAAGTTAAGGATTTGCTTAAAACGGTACTTGATGACCGTCGCCAGAGGGACACACTGATTAGGAAAATCTGTAACGTTGAGAATGCAAATGATTACTTTGATGCTCTTATGGAGAAGAATTCCACAGAGTTAACAACGCTGGTTATTGAAGGCTTGCCTGCAAAGATTGATACGCTTACCGCATATATCAAGGATGAGTATTATGCGCTTTGTCCTCTTTACAATTTCTATTTTACAAGAGATGCATCTGCTTCCATAGGAGAAGATGTTTTGATTTGCAAGATGGCCAATCAGGTAAGAGTGCGTGAATCCATGATTATGGAGGCAATTTTTAAATGTCCGCAATTATTTGAATGTGAGATGATTAATGCCAATGATTATTCTCATGAAAAAGTTGGAGAGGGTGGAATGGCGGGCAGCCAGATTAATGCAGGTCTTACTGTAGAAGGCGGAGACGTATTGGTTGTTAATGACCATATTTTGTTGGTTGGCAACGGATTACGCACAAGCACACAAGGTATCGATATGTTGATTTCTCGTTTTTGCAACGACAAAAAAGGAGGAGAAAAATATATTCTTGTGCAGGAGCTTCCCGGAAATGTTGAGTCATTTATTCATTTGGACATGGTGTTCACAATGCTTGACAGAGACAGCTGCTTGATTTATGAACCGCTTATACTTGGCGATAATGAGTACAGAACGGTGCTGATTACAATAGATAACGGCAGGGTAAAAAGTATAAAATCTGTCGCAAACATAATAAGTGCGTTAAGACGTCTTGGTGTTGATATGAAACCAGTTATTTGCGGAGGAGATGATGAATGGAATGAGGAGAGAGAACAGTGGCACAGCGGCGCAAACAGTTTTGCGCTGGAACCGGGAAAAATATTTTCATACGCCCGTAATGTTCATACCATTGAAGCAATGAATGACAGTGGTTATGAGGTTCTTGCGGCAAGAGATGTTATTGCAGGAAAGAAAGATTTGGATGACTATAAGCGTTGCGTAATAACAATAGAGGGAAGTGAGCTTCCGCGCGGTGGCGGTGGTGCAAGGTGTATGACCATGCCTGTGGTAAGGGAGAAAATTTAACCTCATTAATTTAGTATATTTGCAGCCGTAAAATTTTAAGAGATGACAAAAGAGGAAATTGAGCAGCTCTTGCAAAAGATTGAAGATCTTAAGGCTCAGAAACTGCAAGATGTTGAAGACATTAGAGTAAAGTTTCTTGGAAAGAAGGGCGAGATTACAAAAATGTTTGAGGAGTTCCGCAGCGTGCTGCCGGAGCAGAAGAAAGAGTTTGGACAAAAGTTGAATTTGCTAAAAACCAAGGCGGCGGAAAGAATTGAAGTGCTGAGGCAAGGCTTTGAGAATGTGCAAATTGCAGGATGTGAGAAGTTTGACTTTACAAAACCAGGAGATAAGTTTGAACTTGGAACCAGACATCCGATTTCCCTTGCCCGCGAGGAGATTCTTGATATTTTTGGAAAATTTGGCTACGCAGTGGCGGAAGGCCCTGAGATAGAGGATGACTGGCACGTATTTACAGCTCTTAATTTCCCTCCGGATCATCCGGCTCGCGATATGCAGGATACATTTTTTATTAATCCCGATAGTAATGACCCAATTTTGCTGAGGACTCATACAAGTTCCGTACAGGTCCGCACAATGGAGCGTATGCCGCTGCCTATTAGGGTGGTATGCCCTGGCCGCGTGTTTAGAAATGAGGCAATTTCAGCTCGAGCGCATTGCATTTTCCATCAGGTAGAAGGATTGTACATAGACAAAAATGTTTCTTTTGCAGATTTGAAGCAAGCTATATTACTGTTTGTACGTGAGATGTTTGGACCGGATACGCAAATCAGAATGAGACCTTCATACTTTCCTTTCACAGAGCCAAGCACAGAGGTTGATATCAGTTGCAATATTTGCGGCGGAAAGGGTTGCAATATTTGCAAAGGCACCGGATGGCTGGAGATTATGGGAGCCGGAATGGTTGATCCTAATGTGTTGGAAGCTAGTCATATAGATAGTACAAAATATACGGGTTTTGCATTTGGAATGGGCATAGAGAGAATCGCCATGCTTAAGTGGCAGGTTAATGACCTTCGTCATTATTTTGAGAATGACGTCCGGTTCTTGCGGGAGTTCCAGAGTGTAATCTAAATTTTGCAGATTTGGGATAACTTTCTATATTTGCAATCCCAAAACGCGGAAATAGCTCAGTTGGTAGAGCGCAACCTTGCCAAGGTTGAGGTCGCGGGTCCGAGTCCCGTTTTCCGCTCTAAAAAAGGCAGACGATAAGTCTGCCTTTTTTTCTAGTCAATATCAAGGCAATGCGCTGCTTTGTATCGTATTGCTCTGCATGCGAGCAGGGCGAGCATGCAACTTCTGCGCATTGCGGGTTGGGTGTTTTTAAGGTTGGGTTATTTTGAACAATGTTTTTCATGATTCTTACATATTTTTAGAACCACCTTTATTATAAAAATCAAAACAAGAAGAAATAAACACGTTAGTATGAATCCCCCTTGCCAATCAAAACACCAACTATTTAATATGGAATCATTATTATTCTTGAACAAGATGTATTTGGAGCGTAATAAAGAAAATAGGTTATCTACTCCTTGCAATGAAAGCATAAATAATATACTCTCAATTAGGGTGAACCACATATTTGTTAAACACTCCTTGCAAATATTTAAGAAATAAATAATTAAAAGAAATACAATATTCATTGGAGCATACATAATAACACCATATGTCAAGGATATTCCAACTGCTTCTCCAATGTGCGAATCTAAAATCAAAGCCTCTGTAATATAAAGGGTAGTAATACCTATAATGCAGATGGCATATGCTATAAGAACGTGTTTAATAAGAAACATTATTTTGTTCATGCCTAGTAATGTTGTAAAACTTGTAACATGTTTTGAATAGACTGTTCTAAATCTTTCTTTTGCTTCTCAACCGCCTGTTGCTGTTCAGAAGCTGTCCATGGCTTTACATTTCCGAAACCCCATGCCACCCCTTTTATCTCACTTTTATACTCTTTGATTTTTGCATCTGAAACACCGGCATTATGCAAAATAGTTGTAGTACTTGTGTTACAGTTTCCTTGGGTCTTGTCGGTTGGACAAAGAAAGTAAGTGATATCTTGATTATTCCCAAATGAGTTTGCAACATCAATAACTTTTTTGTCAAATTCTTCGGATGTCATACCGCTTGTGGGTTCAATTGTAAACTTGTTTTTAATCGCTTTTTTATTCTTGCCTTCTGACACTTGTTTATCTTGGTCATAGAATTGACGTCCCAATTTGCCACCAAATGCACCTTCAATTCCGCTTATATCAGAACCGTATGCAAAATTTTGTATATCGCCGTTAATGTTTTTGACGCTTATGAATGTATGCGTAGCAAATGGAATGTCCTTATCGCTTGGCAACCGTGTTGCATACAAAACAACGGTATCCCCCTGTCTATCAATGTTATTAACGGAATTATTAAGTGCATAACAATAGGCGGTAACATAATAATACTTCTCGCTCATAGGATCCGGTCTGGTCCACCGTCCTGTCACCTCATCGTACTCCCTCGCTCCGTAATCCAGCCAGTTGACATTGCCCGTGGTCTGAACCTCCTTGCCGTTGTATTTCCATCTGTTTAAGGATGTTGTTGGGTACGTATTCCCTGTTGTCATTCTCTTGCCAAAAGCATAGTAGTCATTTCTTTCAGTTACATTTCCTGAGGCATCAGTTATAACTCTCACGCTCCCAAGATGGTCAGTGGTGTAGTAATATGGTGACAGCGTGCCGTTTACATTGATGATTCTTCCCCCCTCCAAAGTCCGTGCTCTTAAAGCTGTAGGTAATTTCATGATTAATAAAAGAAATCCTATTTATTTCCCTACAGATCATTGTATTAATCTTTCATTGTTCCGTTTTTCAATGCGAGTTAAAATTTTTTCCCTTTTCAAATAAAATGTCCTTTTCCATGTTTCTTAATACAAAAAATTTCAGGGAATGAACTATTTCTCACGATGGCTTAGCCCTGGAAGGAGGT